>NZ_BAAHBI010000030.1:0-42556 GCF_054776755.1 Spirosoma litoris
ATCCATACCACAAAGATCGGTCTTTCTCACAAACGCCTTATTTTAATGCGTTCAACCTGATTGATACACCAGAAAGCCGTTCGTTAATGGATTCTTTTGTAAACTTCCGGCTTTGATTGTCAATCTGCCGTTTTCCCACGTCCACGCGCTAAACGGTTTTTCTATTTTATTGATAACGGCAACGACTTTGGCTGGCTTCCGGGCGAGTGAGAGTTCCACAAAACCGCCATCAAACGGAATCAGCGCGAGTTTTTTGGTCTCGAAAATGCTCTGTTCATCCTGTGAGATCAACGCCCACCGCCCCTGCCATTTCATGTTCCGAATTTGCGATTTATCCACCAAAACTGGGCTTTCCCGCAACGCCAAAGCTGTCAGGCGGTCGTTTTCCAGACGACCCCAGCAATTAGGCAATGGCTCCTGCGATAAGCTGCCTTTTTGACTGTTGAGCCACAAAGGTGTCCAACCGACACTCGTTCGATGCCAGAGCGCCAACGCCATTCGTTTGCTGATTTTCTGGAGTGGCACCGGCGATCCATCCTCCAGTTTACGAGGCAATACGGCACTTTGACCACCTATGATAGCGGTATTTAATAGCACCTCATCATCCGCGTTCCAATCGTAGCCGCTCGATGCTGTAATGGCCGTACGTTGTTGGCCAGCCAGTGATCCCCAGATGCTCCATTGCCCGTGTCCCTCGACCTCATGACCACCCGCGTCGCCCAGATCGTCCAGCGCAAGTAGATTCTGAATGGGTCGGAATAGTGGATGAATCGAGTAATATTGAATCGTAATGTTCGGATTAATTTCACGGGCCGCGTCCGATACTAGCTTGAGCAGTGTATAGGCAAGGTTTTCTCCCCGTAGAGCCGGATTTCGGGCCGTTGCTACATCCGGGCTGGGAATGCCATAGCCGAAATCCAGTTTCAAAAAATCGGGTTTTAGCTCACGAACAATCGTTTGTGTCCGCTTTCGAATCAACGCCACTACGTTGGGAGAACTAGGGTCCATACAGTAAAAGCCTTTCCCATGCGGATTCATATTCCAGGCCGTTTTGACAGGTTTACCATCGACCCCACAGAGCAAATCATCCACCGTCAAACCAAATTTTTCGGGCTCGTCTACCCAGATAATGTTTTGCCAGTATCCGGTTTTCAGTCCTTTGGAACGGATATAGGCAAGGTCTTCTTTATAGGTTGGAAAACGCTGCTCATTCCAGGTGCCACTTCCCTGCGAACTCTCCCAGGAATCGTCAATTGCCAGAATATCAGCTTTGAAATCCAGCGCTTTGTCGGTGATTGCCTTCAGGTTAAAATCTCCATTTTTGAAGTCTCCCCAGGTATTCCAGACATTTAGCTGATGACTGCCAACTGCCGATGTAAACGGGCCAAACGAATCGAAGTAAGCTTTATAGGCATCATAGGCCGTTGCAGCCCAGGTGATTCGCAACGGTTCGTTCCAGATCCGTTGACTGGCCGTCGACATACTCCACAAATCCTCCCGATACAAGTACTGCAAACACCCGTTCGACGATTGGATTTTATAGACCATAGCCGCGTCGGGAATTCTGCCCGCTCCTAATACAATCCAGCCCGGCTGGTTTCCCATCGCGCAACTGTAGAAAGGGCGTGGGAAAGCCGCTGCATAGGGTGTTCCTAAACTCGGCCCGAAACTCCCCAACGGTAAGGTAGCGTGACCCAAATCCCACATTCGAAAGAAGCTCTGAGTAGGGTTGCCTTTAGCGCTGGGAATGCAAATTCCGGCGGCTTCCCAGTCGGGCCAGAACGGGAACTCCTGCGACGGCGCCCGAACTTTCTGTTCTGCATTCAGTAAGGATGTACCGAAATACATCGAAATCAGCTTGGGAGGAGTACCAGTCCAGTCAACGGTTAATTTTGTCATTCGAACGACTCCCTGTGCATAGCTGAGTATCAGGCTTCCCGTTCCCAATGGACCAAAGGTTAGCTTAACCACTCCTCCATTTTCGCCAAGAGCACTCGCATCGGTCAATGTTGCTTTTACATACTGGCGCTCGCCTGCTGCCGTTTGTAGCCAGAAGGCGGGGAGCAGACTTCCTTTCCAGAGCATCTGAGCGGGCTTCTCTTTTCGGAGAACAGCTGAATCCTTGGCCAGATCCCAGTAAAATTCGTACCCATCGGATTTCACGGAGAAGACATTCCCCGCCAGTATATTGATGGATACAAGACAAAACAGGCAGATGTATAAATAGGTATTAAAAGCGAATGAGTATGATTTCATCGTGTGAGGTTTTGTGTGACCCCGATGGGGTCATATGTTTATAGAGAGAATCATATTTGCTATAAACATTTGACCCCATCGGGGTCACACAAAAGGAGGGTTTGGTTTAACAATTCCATTTCAATTGGTCAAATCTCATACGGCACAATTTTCATTTAATTGACTGAAGCAGGAGCCCTTCAAAAAAGAACTCCTGACTTATAACCAACCTATTATTACTAAAACCTAAAGCAGAAATATAAATGGACAATAGAGAATGGGTACGTGCTGATTATTATTCATTGTCAATTATCCATTCACTATCCCTATCATATCGTTTTCGCAGCAACTCCATCATGTATTCGTTCACCTCCCACTGATTAACCACGGGTTGACGGGTGTAGGGTTGCAGAAAAAGATATGGTGGTGCGCCAAATTCGGGAGTGAACGTACAAATTGATCGACCATTCTGCTGGTGTAAGGCTACCACCCGATCCCAAATATCCAGATGGTGCTGAACGACCTCCTGCCATTCTGGGGCGCGTGGGTCCGAAATCTGTGGGCCTTGCGTGTATCCAACCCGGCAGTGAACATGATCTGTTCGGGAAATAGCGAGCGTTACGGTTTCTGGCTGATCGTGGAGAAACGTTTCGGCGGTGTTGAACCAATGCGAAATATCCAGCGCAATCCGCAGATTGGGTAAACTCTCTAAATATGAGCGGGTTATGTGTGCCGCAAAACTGAACTTGCCCCGATGCGTTTCATGAACGATCGGCACATTGGTTTGGGCAGCTATCGAATCGGCCAGCGCAATCAGTTTTTCGTTCTGCTCAACGCTGTAATAATCCTTCCCCGTTTGGGAGTTGATAAACAGCGGTCGAGCCGAAGCCAGCGTCTGAAGTCGGTTTTCAAACTCGGCGTAATGCTGGTCAAAATCAGGACAGACAGTCTCCCAATGCTGGCCAATAAAGAGAAGGCCCTGTTTAGCGAGTTCATTGAGAAACGTATCTCGTTCGTGATCTTCGGTTGGCAAACTCGCTTCAACGCCCTGGTAACCAGCCGATTTTACACGCTGCAAAAACGCTGCCCAGGGTATGTGTTCCTGGCCCCAGCGCGGGCAGAAAAAATGGAAGGTCATAAGTGTTTTGTGAGTAGCTGTTCAATTTCTTCCAGAGATTTCCCTTTGGTTTCCGGTACGTTGGCGCGCACAAAAACAAAGTAGATCAGACAGATACCCGCATGAATGCAGAACGTGGCCGGAAGGCCCAGATACGTTTTCATCACCGGAAACGAAGCCGTCGTAAAGAAATTCGCAATCCACAGGGCCAGAGTGGATAACCCCATCGCATTACCCCGAATCCGATTCGGGAATATTTCGGAGAGCGCCACCCAGGTAACTGGCCCTAACGTTGCGGCATAGATGGCAATGAACCCCAGCACAAACGTCAGAATCCAGTAACTCGGCCACTGGAAATAAAACGCTGCCGCTAAGGCCAGGGCATCGAGGCAAAGCAGTGCCGAACCATACAAAAGCAAATACCGACGGCCAATTTTGTCGATAGCCCCGATAGCAAAAAACGTGAATACGAAGTTGATTAAGCCTAGTATGACCGATTGCAGAAACGCTGAATCTTCGCCCATACCCGCCTGCTGGAAAATAACAGGGGCATACGAAAACAACGAATTCTGCCCGTCGGCCTGCGAAAAAACGGCAATTCCGACGCCCACCAGTACAATGCCAAACAGGTCTTTGCCGAATAGATCGCGAATAGTTTCTTTGATTTCCTGCGCGAAACTGTGCCGAATCGCTTCGCTTTCCTGATTGGCATAGCTAGCGCCCCCAATTCGGGTCAATACCTGATTAGCGAGTTCATCTCGTTGTTTTCGTATGAGCCAACGCGGGCTTTCGGCGACCAGAAACAAGCTAAAAAAGAACAAAATAGCGGGTACTGACTGCGACGAAAACATCCATCGCCAGTTGTTTTCTCCTGTATTCAGGAGTAGGTAATTGGCGAGGTAGGCCAACAAAATACCGGTCGTGATGGCTAATTGATAAATGGCGACCAATCGTCCGCGTAAGGGAGCGGGAGCCGTTTCGGCAATGTACATCGGACATACCAAGGCTGCTGCCCCGACCGCTACGCCACTGAGTAAACGGAAGCAAATAAACATAGTAAAATCCGTGGACCAACCCGTACCAACGCCCGAAACAGCAAATAAAAGAGCGCAGAGAATCAGCGTTTTTTTGCGTCCCAGCGTATCACTTAGCTTCCCGGCCACTAACGCCCCTATGGCCGAGCCAAGGTTAATACAGCCCACCGCCCAGCCCGTTTCGATGTCATTCAAGCGGAAATAATCGCTAAAAAAGCGAACGGTTCCCGAAATAATGGCCATGTCGAAGCCGAACAATAGTCCACCAAGGGCGGCTACGGTGCTAATCAAATAAATGTAGCTGAGGTTGTAGACATGGGTACCACGCCTTGCTGTGTCGAGTTGAGTAGGAATAGCAATTGCCATACGATGCGGGTTAAGCATTTGACACCGGGTTAAAACCCGGCGCAACGAATAAATTTTATCACTTGCACCGGGTTAAAACCCGGTGTCATCCTATGTCAAGGATACGTCATTCTCCTTGTTTAGAAAATCCGTTTGGTCAGTAATTCCAGAAACCTGCCAGGTCAGCAACGCATTGTCGGGCACGGTTTCTAACGGTGTGACGCAGGACGTAGAAGGCTCATTGTAAGGAACATTACTCTGCCGATTGTAGCAGGAAATGAGCGACCATCGGGCTTTTTCAGACAGATTTGCCTCCGACCGATGCAACAGGTTGCTGTGAAAAAACAAGGTATCTCCCGGTTTTAACTCAACATACACAAGCTCCATCGTTTTCAGCGCCAGATCGACATAGTGTTGAGAAGCGCCGACCTGCTCGCCCGCAAAGCCATGTTCAACCCGCCCCATTTTATGCGATCCTTTGATTACCTGCAAACAACCATTTTCTTTCGTGGCTTCAGTAATCGCAACCATGACTGAAAACATCTGGTCGGGTAGTAAGAATTCGTTTTTATACCAATAGCCATAGTCCTGATGCCACTCCCAGGCCCCTCCCACGCGAGGTTCTTTCTGCATCAGTTTCGAGTGAAAATGACACACCGGCGACGAACTATCCAGCAATTTATCCACCGACTGTACAATCCGTTCACTGCGGGTCAGCAGGCCATACATGTCGTTGCCGGGCGTGAACCAAAGGGCCAGTTTGGTTTTTTTCCCTGACTGATCATTCAGGTCGTAGGAGTTACGGGAAATCGCCACATCGTCGATGGCTACCCGGTACAGTCTATTTATTTCTTCCGACGAAAATAGTTCCGAAACAATCAGATAGCCATCCTGATGGTATTGGGCGATCTGCTCGTCAGATAAGGTATATACTGACATAAAGTTGAGGTATTAATTCTTGTGATAATTGATAAAATAGTATTTTAATAATGCAAATTGACGGGTAATTAAGGCCTTATTCTACTAGTTTTGTGTCAGAAGGCGATACAATTTTAACAGGCTATGAAAGCGCTATTAGAGAAACTTCCCGCCACCGAGCGATCTTCGTTTAAGCTGTACAATTTCCACTTCCCGTATTTTCCGACGCCCTGGCATTTCCATCCGGAATACGAGTTGGTCCTGGTGGTCAAAAGCTATGGTCAACGCATCATTGGTAACGGCGTCGGTGATTTTGCCGATGGCGATCTGGTATTCATCGGCGCCAACGTACCGCATATCTACCGCAACGATTCTGTCTTTTATCAAAACTCGCCGGATCACCGGGCCGAATCGGTCATTGTTCATTTTCTGGAGGACTTTCTTGGCGAAGCCTTTATGGAACTTCAGGAAATGGCACCTATCCGGCAGTTGTTTCAGCGGGCCGCTTTAGGTCTTGAAATCCTCGGCCCTACCAAAGAGTATGTCATGGCACGTATGCTGGAAATGTCGCAGCAGGAAGGCATGCGTCGGCTTTTGCTGTTGCTAGACATTCTAACAACCCTGGCCGAATCGCCCCATTTACGCACGCTATCCACCCAAATCATTGAGGGCAGCAATCCGGTTGAAAGTGAGAAGGTCAGTCTCGTGTTCGACTATATTTCCCGAAACTATCAGCGCCGGATTGCTCTGAGCGAAATCGCCGATTTGATGAATATGTCCGTTCCATCTGTCTGCCGATTCATCAAGCGACGAACGCACAAAACGCTTGTCAATCTGATCAACGAACTACGAATCAGCCATGCCTGCAAACTGCTGACAGATACCAATCTATCGATCATTGAAATCTGCTATGAATGTGGTTTTCAGAACCTTTCCAATTTCAATCGGCAATTTCGACTCATCAAAAACAGCAACCCCCAAACGTTCCGTAAGCAACTCTGGAACAGCAATTTGCAGGAATAAACGAGCATTTTTTGCTATGCTAACGTGAATAATGGATTCTAACTACGGGTAAGTAACTAACAGAGCGTTGTAATGCCGTTTTTTGTCATCCCGACGATAGGAGGGATCTTCGGTAGCAGAATAAGAGTCTCCGTTTAGCGAAGATCCCTCCTATCGTCGGATGACAAAAAAGAACCCATTATTCACGTTATGCTGGCCTAATGCCCCGTTAGGGGCTTAACGGCGCAGCGTTGGTAGCCTATAAAGTTCTCTCCGCTCAATGGCGTGCCGTAGGTACGCGACCTATAATCAGTTGCGTACCTACGGCACGCCAATTGGATCTTGGGACTACTATTCTACCAACGCTACGCTGTTTTATCCCTACGGGATGTATTGGTCGGTTATTTAATCAAAAACACAATCAATACCCCGCATTCTGCTTCAACACATTGTTACTCAAATCGATCTGGCGCTGTGGGAGGGGGAAATACTCGTTCCGTCCGGCAGTGAATTTTACGCCCGCCAGATAGGTTCGTAACGTACTTTCATACTGGAGGTATTTGTTTATTGTCGCTTCGGCCTCGCCCCAACGGACCAGGTCGAAAAAGCGGTGCCCCTCCATGCCGAGTTCAAGTTTCCGTTCAAAATGGACCGCTTTTCGGGCAGTCGCCTGATCCCAGGCCTGTTCATATACGCCAACTTTGTAATTGGCAGCGGGCGTCGTGGTGCCATCTTTCATAACCCAGCTGCTTGTTTTGGCCGCTCGGGCGCGCACTTCATTGACATAGGCACGGGCTTTTGCTAAATCGCCTGCTTCGACCTCACATTCGGCCAGCCAGAGAATGACATCCGCAAAACGAATCAGGTTGGTATTAATGGCCGTAACGGTACTCGCCCAGAACGAAGCATCGGTCAATGAGCCTTTTTGAGCTTTGTAATACACACTTTTTTTCGTGTTATAAGGCCCGCCATACGCCTGATCGCGCTGCCAGCTAATGCCCTGATGCAGACCATAATCGAGGTACGGAATACCTCGCCGACCAACCGTCCAGTCTAAGCGAGAATCCACGGTTCCTGCATAGGGTGTAAACGGATCGGTAATGGCAACGCCTTCGTCGCTGGTAACCGGGTTCGTATTGTAGGTATCGAAATCGGGCAACCCGGTCGTAGCACTGACTTTGTAGGAATTGACCAAATCCTGCGACGGTTGGAAGAAGCCACAGCAATCGAACGGACCGCCATAAGGGGCATTCAGCACATCACCATAGTTGGCATTAGCGGCAGTGGCTCCATCGTTAACCGAACTCTGCGAGGCAAATACGGATTCTTTGGAATTCTTGGTCGCTGCATTGAAATTATCCTGGTATTTGTCCAGCAAGCCGTACTTTACGCCTGAAGGCGTCGTGCCCCGCTGGTAAACCTGTTCGAGTACCGCTTTGGCCTCGGTATATTTCTTCTGAAACAATAAACACTTGCCCAGCATAGCCCCCGCCGACCATTTGTTTGCCCGACCAACAGACGTCTGCAATTCGGGTAAATTATCGAAAGCGAATTGAAAATCAGCCTGTATTTTGGGCCAAATGGATTGGTCATTAGCTATGTTTACTTTGACGTTGGGCACCGTAAAGTCGGTCATCGTTTCGTCGATAAACGGCACCATGTTCCACATTTTCTTGGCTTCAAAATGATAATGAGCGCGTAAAAAACGGGCTTCCCCTTCGATCCGCTTCCGGTCGTCGGCCGATATATCCGGTGCGCTTGGCATTATTTTCAGGACAATATTAGCTCTCGTTATTCCTTCGTAAACGACCTTCCATTTATCGTTGAAAAAGCCATTGGTAGGCGTTGGAATATAAGCTTCAATCGCATTGATTTCGGGTTGATCGGTGCCCGTGCTACCTTTATGGGCATCGCCACCTGCAATACTCCCGTAAATCCAGTTGGAGGCCGCACTTGACCAGGACCCAAGCGTTGCGGTGCCGACACTATAGCCATCCAGCATGGAGTAAGCCCCTAGCAAAAGCGATTCAACGCCATTCTTACTGGCCAGGGTAGCGGCATCGAGTGTACCGTAGGTAGGTTTGTCCAGATAGGATTTGTCACAACTTAGTAGTCCGCTGACTCCCAGGCAACTAATGATAAATAGATAGAATATTTTGCGCATATGAGGTAGGGAATTAAAAGTTGAGACTAGCGCCAACGAGGTATTGCTTGACCGAAGGATAGGCCCCCGCGTCGATGCCCGCAGCCCGATCGTCGGTGCTGATAATTTCCGGGTCCAAACCCGTATAACGTGTGATGGTGAACAGGTTGGTTGCCTGTATGTATACCCGTAACCGATCGACCCCAACCTGCTTTAACAAGGGCGTTGGGAGTGTGTAGCCCAGGCTTAGATTCTTGAGCCGTAGGTAGGACGCATCTTCTTTGTAGTAGGAATTGGGAATTGCGTTGGTACTGAAATTCCCGACCGTTTCCTGGATGGGTACTTTAGCTCCCAGGTTATCCGGCCGCCAGGAATTGTACAGCGCATCCTTGCTTTTGTTGGTGATCCCCTGCGAATAAAAGTCCGTTGTAAATCGGGCATAGTTGATGGCATCTCGGCCCTGAACGCCATAGAAGAATCCGGCCAGATCGAACCCTTTGTAAGACAGGTTCAGGTTTAAGCCATAGGTGAATTTGGGGTTCGGATTCCCGAAGAAAACCCGGTCGCTAGCATCGATTTTTCCGTCGCCATTCGCGTCCCGGTATTTGAATCGGCCGGGAGCAGCACTCTGTTGCGTGGGCGATTTCGCTACGTCGTCGGCGCTTTGGAACAACCCAATCACCTCATAACCGAAGTAAGCATTGATCGGGTGACCAACGGCATTCCGGGTGAATACGCCCCCAATTCGGTTCTGTTCATTCAGCGGACTGTTGTAGTCGAAATAGGCAACGCCATCAGCAATTTTCGTGATTTCGTTTTTGTAGGTCGTGAGCGTTAAGGTAGCGTCGAGCTTTACTTTACTGAGGTTTGCCCGTTGCGAAATAGCTAGGTCGATACCTGTATTTTTCATGCTGCCCACGTTGAAAAACGGCGGATTCTGGGAGGCAATCCCACCCGATGTAGCCAGTTGCTCAACCGTATACAACAGGTTATTGGTTTTCTTCTGATACCAGTCGAACGAGATGTCCGTTTTACCACCGAAGAACGTAGCGTCGAAGCCTACATTGGTCGACACGTTGGTTTCCCATTTCCCGGCGCTGTTGCCAATAAAGGAGAGGTAATAACCCGCTTGCGGATTCGTACTCGTTCCGTTTATGTCATACGAAGCACCGCTTCGACTGGTCGAAAACTGGGTGTACTGATTGGCAGGGTCGATGCGCTGATTACCCATCATACCATAACTCCCACGCAGTTTCAGGTCCGTTAGCCAGGTCAGGTTTTTCAGGAAGGCTTCCTCCGAAATTCGCCAGCCTAGCGAGCCTGCTGGAAAAACGGCATACCGACTATCAGGTCCAAAACGGGAAGAGCCATCTCGCCGGACAATCACACTGGCGATGTATTTGTTTTTGAACTCGTAATCGACCTTACCGAACAAGGAGAATAACGACGCGGGCGTATTCGGGAAACCACTCACCAGCTGATTGGCCGTACCCGAGCTGAGCGTAATTGTATTAATATTGGTGTAGGAGAAATAATTACTGCGCGACCCAATAATGCGATTGCCCGTTTCGTCTACGGCTTCAGTACCGGCCAACACCTGAAGGTTATGATCGCCGAACGTGTTTTTATACGTCAGCTGATTGGTCCAGGTCCACGACCGATTTTTGAAAAAACCAACAGCGAGGGTGGTGTTCCGGTTATTTTCAGAACCCTCGTATTCAATAGTCGGGTAGTTGGCGTAATCGTTCGTTCCGTATGTCCCGCCAAAGCTACTTCGGGCCGTAAAGTGCTTCAGAAAGTCAACTTCCAGATACATGTTTCCGAAAATACCGAACGCATTGGCGCGGTTATTTTTGGTACGTTCCCGAACAGCCACCGGGTTATCGGCCGTGCCTAATCCGTTTCCTTTTGTGCCGGCAAAATCACCATCTCGAATAGTATAAATCGGGATTATGGGCAGAATATAGCGAGCCAGGGCCAATTCGCTGGCTTCGGTATTGTTAGCTGCCGAATTGGCCTGCGAAGTCGTAACCTGAAGATTTTCGCCAATGCGGATGTTCTTTTTCAGCGTAAACTCGGTATTAATACGGGCTGCATAACGCTTGTAAAAATTCTCAATGACAATGCCATCCTGGTTAAAATAGTTGAGGCTGAATAAGTACCGACTTTTGTCGGGCGCTCCCCCCGAAACCGTAAGATTGTGGTTGGTTATGGGTGCGTTTCGAGTTAGTGCTTTCCACCAATTCGTTCCCTGCTTATTGGCTTTGACAATTAAATAGGGTGCGTAATTCGCATCGGCCAGATTGGCGTAGCTTAAATTATATAAGGCAGGATTTGCGGCTGGATCGCCTTCTTTTACCCCCGATGCCGTACCAGCCAGCAAATAATCAGGTAGTACCGGCGTAGCGCCTTTGCCATACTGGACCGTTTGTTGGGGCTGCCCGGAGTTCTTCAGCGCTAACCACGTCAGATCGGCATACTCCTGGGGATTCAGCATGTTGATCCAGCCTTTTCCGGGGTCCTGAATACCATACGACATGTCGTAAGCCACTTTGGCACCGCCCGTTTTACCCTTTTTCGTCGTGACCACAATAACCCCGTTCGACGCGCGGGAACCATAAATAGAGGCCGAAGCCGCATCTTTAAGCACCTGCATCGACTCGACATCGCTAGGGTTAATACCTAACAGCGAACTCGTTGGAACGCCATCAACAATGTACAACGGGTCATTGCCGGTGAAGGACGCAAACCCACGAATTCGGACGGTCGATACACTCCCTGGCTGACTATTACTGATGACGGTTACCCCGGCAGCCCGGCCTTGTAGCTGATTTTCAGCGGTCGACGCAGGCAACGATTGCAGATCGCTGACTTTAACAATGGCCACCGAGCCCGTAATGTCTTTCTTTAGTTGCGACGAATAACCCGTTACGACAACCTCATCCAACGCTTTCGCATCCTCGGAAAGCACTACATTCAGAACGGACTGATTAGCCAGGGGAACCTCCCGGGCAGTGAATCCGATGAACGAGAAAACGAGGGTCACATTCCCGTTTGGTACAGTCAGGGAGTAATTGCCATTGGCATCCGTAATCGTGCCCGTCGTTGACCCTTTCACAACGACACTAACCCCAGTGAGCGGCTCCCCTTTGGCATCTGACACGTTTCCTTTAACGCCAACATCCTGATTTGGCCCACTCAAACGCAAATCAGTGGCTGTAGAGATAGGCTTGGGCGGGAAAGAACGAGCTTCGACTGCGTTCGCAAACAGAACAATGACGAGCGCTAGGTATAGGCTTCGGTCAATAAGTCGAAACAGGAACCCGGCGAGGTAAAGGTTTCTATTCATAGTGAAATTGATTTAAGAGAAAATACATAGATATTTTTGAGCGCTATAGGCGCTCTGTTTTGGGGTCAATCTGTTTGGGAACTCAAAAAGAAAGGGTGTTAATTTTATCCTAGCAGTCGGGACTACTATTTTAATAGTGCAAATAGACAGTGATATAAGCCAAGAAGCCACTAGTTTCGTATCAGAAGGCGATACGATTTTAACATGCCTTTAATCTACTATCTGGTAATTTTTAGCGTGCTCTACGATCAATGATTAGACCGCATAAAATAGATGCGATTAAGCGCCAAAAGCGTGCTTCCGATCCAGCAAATCCAATTTGGACTGGTAATAGGCTTACCTTTTGATGCGTTGTGGCCGATCAACAACACCGAACTATAGTACTGATTTTCAGCACACATATAGACTAATTGGTAGCAAAACCGGGTTGATCTGTTCGCTGGCAAAACAAGTTGATCAACTGTTGGCAAGCAGTAGCTCTTTTCGTAAAAGTGCTTCCAGATAAAACTGTATACTGATTTACTTGTAGACTTGTTGATAAATGGGGGGTGTAAATCTGACCAACGAACAAGCACTTTGGCTGAAGTTTCAGGCTGGCGATGAACAGGCCTTTCAGCAACTCTACCAACTCCATATTCGGCATCTGCTTAACTATGGACTGCGCCTTTGTGAGTCGGTAGCAACCGTTGAAGACTGTATTCAGGATGTATTCACCGAACTCTGGCACTACCGACAACGCGTTACCCAACCTGCTTCGGTGCGCTTTTATTTGCTGAAGGCACTTCGCAACCGACTCAAAGCCCAGTACCGGCGCGAGCAGCCGTTTGTATCGGGTTGGGATGATGATCGGGATGAAATCGGTCAATCCACATTCACTATTGAGCCTTCTGCCGAACAGCAACTCATTGCCTTAGATATTGACTCCGAGCGGGCCGAGAAAATCCGGCTGGCCATGAATGCTTTATCGCCCCGGCAACGCGAAATTATCTACCTCCGCTATTTTAATGACCTCTCGTATGAGCAGATTTGCGAGCTGATGAACATTAACTATCAGACCGCCCGCTCACAGATTTATGCAAGTTTAAAACAATTGCGGGCACTACTGAAAGACAAGGAGTTATCTCTACTGCTCTCTTTAATCCTCTTCAATTAAGAAAATTTTTTACCTTTTTTATACTACAAAATATCACTTTGGCTTCACTGTATGATTGACTAACCTGGTGTTATGAAATCATACAGTGACTACATGCCCTACGATGCCGAGGCATTTCTGATGGATGCATCCTTTCGGGCCTGGATTGCGAAGCCAACCCCAGAGATGACGGCCTACTGGCAGGGGTTGGTGGAAACCTACCCGCATCTGCGTGAGCCGTTTGAGCAGGCTCGGCTACTCGCTCAGGGATTGGCCGCGACCTGGATTCCCTTCTCCGAAGAGTATACGGCTGATTTGTTTCAGCGGACGCTGGCCAATCGAACGCCCGATCCGGTGCAGGAGTATACAGCTACGATTCGACAAATGCCACGGAGATCGTATTGGACGTATGCCGCTGCCGCGCTGATTCCGCTACTGATCGGCGTATGGGGCTACCTGTATTTTTTTCAGGAACGGATTATTCAAAATGGGGATGCCCAGTTTCAGACAATTGCCTTGTACGATGGCTCGCAAGTGAAGCTCAATGCCAACAGCCAACTGCGTATTCCCTCGCGTTTTCACTGGCGGTCGAACCGGGAAGTCTGGCTTACGGGCGAAGGTTTCTTTGCGGTTCAAAAGCAGAAAAACGACGCGACAGGAAGCTATCGCAAATTTACGGTTCATGCCGAGCGGGCCGACGTTGCGGTGCTGGGTACCCGCTTCACGGTCTATACCAGGGCTCAACGGACGCAGGTACTGCTGGAAGAAGGACGAATTGCCCTGACCGATCCTGTTAGCCAAAAAACAATCGTAATGAAGCCGGGGCAGCTAGCGACCTATCAGACAGGGGCTTCAGCTTATAAACTCGCCATGACGAATAAGGCCCAACAACGACCACTCACCGCCTGGCGCGATAAGCTTTTGGTGTTTGAGAATGCGTCGATGGCTGTTCTGCAACAGCGGTTTCGGGAGGTGTATGGCGTACAACTGGTATTGGAGGGTGAAGACTTTGCCGATCAGCAATTTACCGGCGAGTTGCCGCTCGATAATCAGGAGAAAGCCTTACGCATCCTTTCCGAAACCTTCGGACTCAAAGCGGTACCGTATCAGGATCGCATCTACTTTATTCCCAGTCCAGTAAACTAACACAGGCAGTAGGCCTGTAAAAATAAAACCACACTCAGCGAGCGTGGCCTATTCAATTCATAAATTCTAAAACAAAGAACGTAAAAAATGCCTAAACCCTTACATCGTGAGTGCCTTCATTTTGCCGCATTGGCACTACTGACGGGCGGAATCGGTTCGGTTTCTGCCCAGACCCTGGCCCTGGCTCGTTATCAAAACCCATCTGGTATAACTCAACCGGCGCTCAATTCACTGGAACTCAAAACCCTGCTTAGCCAACTGGAAGGCAAGTACGGGGTTCGGTTCAACTATCGGGCGGCTCTGGTTCGTTCGGTTACGATTTTAACACCCCCACTGGCCGAGTTTAGTGAGCATATTTCCGAAACACTGAACCGGATACTGGCGCCAAAGGAATTGCAATGTATCCAGATCGATGCTCGCACCTATGTCATCCAGCCCGTAAGCGGTGTCAAAAAAGGGGCAAAGCCCGAATCGCCGAATACGGCTGATACGCGTCCAATCATTACCCCTTCGCTTAATTCTATCGTTTTTGAGCAAGTACAGGAGCGTACCCTGAGCGGGCAGGTCGTGGATGTCGCATCCGGACAGGGGTTGCCGGGGGTTAGTGTCGTGATTAAAAATACCAGCAAAGGAACCGTTACCGATACGGATGGTAATTTTCGACTGGCTATTCCCGACCAGGCCGAAGTCGTGGTCTTTTCGTTCATCGGCTATATCTCTCAGGAAGTTGCCGTTAAGAACCAAACCGTCCTGAACATCAAACTGGTCGCTGATACGAAAGCCCTTAATGAAGTGGTGGTGGTTGGTTACGGCACCCAGAAAAAATCCGACCTGACGGGCGCGGTATCGACCATTACGGCCGAAAAGCTAAAGTCACAGCCCGTTGCCGGTATCGATCAGGCTTTGGCTGGGCAACTGCCGGGTGTTCAGGTTACCCAACCGTCGGGGGCTCCAGGAGGTGGGGTTCGGGTACGGGTACGAGGATCAGGGTCTATCTCTTCGAGTAATGAGCCCCTGTATGTGATAGACGGCTATCCGGTGCAGGGGAACTTCGATCAGAATTACAATCCGCTGACGACCCTCAACCCCGCTGATATTGAATCCATCAACGTACTGAAAGATGCCTCTTCGACGGCTATCTATGGTTCTCGCGGGTCAAATGGGGTTGTGATCATTACCACCAAACGAGGAAAAGCTGGAAAAACACGGATTGATTTCGACGCCTATGTCGGTACGCAGGCGCTGGACCGACCCATCAAAATGCTCAATGCTGCACAACTAGCCGAAATCGGTACCGAAGCCCGAAATGAGTATTACAGCGATGTAATTGGGGGTAATCCGGCCGATAGCAATGAAGAGCGGTTGAAGAAAACATCGGCCGGGCTGGCCCTGATTCCGCCCTTCTTTACCCAACCCAGCCCCTACGATACCGACTGGCAAAAGGCCTTTTACCGCTCAGCGCCCATCAGTAGTTATAACGTATCGGTCAGTGGGGGTAATGAACGAACTACGTTTTCGGTAGGGGCTGGGTATTTCAACCAGCAGGGCATTATTCCCAATACCAACCTGCTTCGCTACTCGATTCGGGCCAACATTGAATCGCAGGCCAGTGACCGACTCAAAATTGGGGTTAGTTTGCTGCCAACCGTCAGAACCCAGTGTGTTGTCGATGTAGAAGGGCACGTGTCGGTTGGGGCAATTACGGGTACGCTTAATTTTCTGCCTCAATTGCCAGTTCAATACCCCGATGGTACCTATAGTACCATGACCAACATGCAGTATGGGTTTCAGACGCCCGAAAATCCGCTGGTGATTGTGAATGAAGAAAATCGGCAGCAGTTGGCCTACCGGATGCTGGGAACGGTGTATGCCGACTATTCCCTCCTGAAAGACCTCAATCTGCGTGTAACCATTGGGGGTGACCTGAATGCCTCGCGGGAAGACCGGTTTCGCTCCTCCAAAATTGGTAACCCTGGCCAGCCAGCGCCAACTGTACCGTCTGGATTCGCCAATGATGGAATGAGCTATAACTGGCTAAATGAAAATACCGCTACCTACACCCGGCAGCTCGGAAAACATGGCTTTACGGCTCTGGCAGGGTATACGATTCAGAAAAACCGGAATTACGGCACCTCCTTAACAGCCATCAATTTCCCAAACGATCTGGTCACAACCCTCAATGCAGGGCAGATTAACGGCGGAAATACAACGCGTGACGAATGGGCACTTTTGTCGTGGCTGGGTCGGATTAACTACAATTATCAGGATCGGTATCTGCTCACCGTTAGCTTCCGGCGGGATGGGAGCAGTCGGTTTGGGTCGAATAACCGCTGGGGGAATTTCCCCTCGGTCGCGGCTGCCTGGCGAATCGTCGACGAACCGTTTATGAAGTCTGTGAAAGCAATTAGTGACCTGAAATTACGGGCCAGTTACGGGCTAAATGGGAATAATTTTATCAGTAATTATGGGTCGATTGGGCTAATCAGTACGTCCAATTACATTACCGGAGCAGGAACCGGAGCATTGGCCAACGGCCTGGTACCGTCGTCCATTGCCAATCCCGATCTGACCTGGGAAAAATCTAAACAAGTCGACGTCGGGCTGGAAGTCGGGCTGTTCAATAACCGCCTGTTACTGACCGCCGATTATTACAACCGATTGACCTCGGGCTTACTGCTGAACGTGCCGGTGCCGTCGATCACGGGGTTTACCAATGCCTTGCAAAACATTGGTCAGGTGAAGAATTACGGGCTGGAGTTTGGCCTGACGAGTCGGAACATAGTGGGGAAAGCCTTTACCTGGACCACGGATGCCAATATCTCCTTCAACCGAAACCGGGTGCTGGCGCTAGGACCCAAAGGCGATCCTATTCGTAGCTCTACCGATGTGGCCGATACGCACATCACTCAGATTGGATCGCCTATTAGCAATTATTATGGCTATCAGGTCGATGGTATTTTTCAGAACCAGGCGCAGGTCGATGCAGGGCCAACTTGGGCAGCACCTGTCATCACCCGGCCCGGCGATTTCCGATTCAAAGACATCAATGGCGATGGGAAAATCGACGCCAATGACCGAACCGTCATCGGTACGCCCTATCCTAAATTCGTTTTTGGGATAACGAATACCGTTAGCTACAAAGGCTTCGATCTCAGTATATTATTACAAGGGTCGCAGGGGAATCAGGTGTTGTATTTGCAGCGTCGTTTCTTCGGTTTCGTCAACTCCAGCAATTCGTATGCGGATGTGGTAAACCGGTGGCAGAGCGAAGCCAATCCGGGCGATGGCAAACATCCCCGGGCGTATCCGGCGGGTAACTCCAACCAAGTGACGTCCTACTATGTGGAAGATGGTTCCTATCTGCGGATTCGCAATGTTTCACTTGGGTATCGATTGCCTGCCCGTTGGGCCGAACGCATTGGGATGCAGGGCTTACGCATCTACACGACGGGCCAGAATCTCTACACGTTTACCAAATACGCGGGTTACAATCCCGAAGTCAACCGAAACTACAACGGCAATCCGCTGGTCGAAGGAGTCGATTATGGCGTTTACCCACTCGCCCGCAGTTTCACTGTTGGTCTGAATGCATCCTTCTAACCTCGCTTTTTCATGAAACGATTTTCATCTAGTTTACTTCTTCTACTCGCACTGGCCTCCTCGGCTTGCCAGGACGACTTTCTGGCGCTATCGCCAATTTCATCGGCCAACGTCGATAAATTCTACCAGACCCCGGCCGATTTTCAGACGGCTATTCTGGGCGCATATTCGACCTTACAAACGGGCGGCATGTACGGAAACTGGTTCTTGTTTTCCGAAGAACGCTCCGACAACACCGAACAGGAAGACTATGCCGGTACAACACAGGTGTATGGCGATTTTGATACGTTTACCCTACTGTCTACAAACAGTTTTATTTCCGATGCTTGGAATGCCCATTATCGGTTGATCAATCAGTGCAATACCGTGCTGAGCCGGATACTGTCGGTGAGTTTTTCGGATGCCACCCAGAAAGATCAGTTGATCGGCGAAGCTAAATTTTTGCGGGCACTGGCCTATTTCAACCTGGTACGGGTTTATGGCGATGTACCACTAATCACAACGGTCATTTCTGGGGCCGATGCCTATCAGGTCAACCGAAGTCCCGTGGCGGATATCTACACCCAAATTGGAGCTGACCTGACCGATGCCAGCGCAAAATTGCCTGCGAGTTATACCGGAGCCAACATTGGTAGAGCCACCAAAGGCGCAGCAGCAACGTTGCTGGGGAAAGTGTATCTGACCCAAAAGCAATATGACAAGGCTGCCCAGACGCTGAAAACGGTGATTGATGCCGGTACCTACAGCTTGCTGCCTGCCTACGCCAGTGTGTTCCTGGATGCTAACGCGCACAATAAAGAGTCGATTTTTGAGATAGCCTACAAAGCCAGCAGCCAGGGTGAAGGGAGTATTTATGCCACTACTTTTTCGCCGAAACGGGGCGCTGTTTATGTCACAGGCCAGGGAAATGGGCAGGGATACAACCGCCCTACGCAGAACATGATTGCCGCCTATGAATTAGGCGATTTGCGCAAAAGTGTGTCGCTAAGCGAAACCTGGACCGATGGCAAGCAGGTGTACAATGACCCCTATGTGAAAAAGCAGTTCATTACCCCCTTGGCGACCGCTTATGATGGCGATGGCAACTGGATTATGCTGCGCTACGCGGATGTGCTGCTCATGTATGCCGAAGCTCTGAATGAACAGGGGCAAACCAATCAGGCACTGCCTTTTCTCAATCAGGTTCGAACTCGGGCTGGCCTTACGGAACGTACCGGCCTGCCGCAGGCTGATGCCCGGCTCGCGCTGGAACAGGAACGTCGCGTTGAGTTAGCCTTCGAAGGGCATCGCTGGTTTGATCTGGTTCGAACCGGCCGCGCCCTAACGGTGATGAAGGCAACGGGCAAAACCGTTTCGGAGCGGGATTTACTGTTCCCAATCCCCCAGCAGCAGATTGACATAAACCCGCTGTTGAAACAAAATGCGGGGTATTAAGAAAATGGACAATGGATAATGTAAAATGAATAATAGATGACGATTGCATTTAAACCATTTGATTATCAGCGGCAATTCATTGTCCATTATTCATTTTACATTGTCCATTATTTCAACCTCATGCAACCTCTACTGATTTTATACCTGATCGCCGGGTTGTTTACCCGATCTGGAGCAGCCTACCCACCCGTTAAAAATCGGTTAGCTGCGTTGATATCGCCTATTCTGTTTCGAGGTGACGAGCACACGGCCTATCGCGACCCGGCATTCCTGTATCACCAGGATAGTTTGTACGTCTTTTTTACCCTGGTGCGCATAGAGGAGGGGAATAAAATTTATTCCTATGTGGCTATGAGTCGGACGAAAGACCTCCAGCATTGGACGCCCATCCGCATTCTGACGCCCCGCGATCAACGGCTTGATTATAGTAGTCCCGGTAACGTAGTTCGACAGGGCAACGAATGGGTGTTGTGCCTGCAAACCTATCCTCGGCCCGACTATACGACCGATCAAATGCCCCGGTATGCCACTCAGGATGCGCGGATTTTTACGATGCGGAGCCGGGATTTACGGCACTGGAGCAGCCCGGAGTTGCTTCGGGTGAAAGGCCCTTACGTGGCTGAAAAGGACATGGGGCGAATGATCGACCCGTATCTGCTGGCCGACAAAGACGAACCGGGGAAATGGTGGTGCTTTTACAAACAGAATGGCGTCAGTATGTCCAGTTCGGCCGACCTGCGTAACTGGACCTTTGTGGGGCATACCGAATCGGGCGAAAATGCCTGTGTGCTAGTGGAGGATAATCAGTATATCCTGATGCATTCGCCGAAGAACGGCATTGGCTTGAAACGATCAGCCGATCTGAAAAACTGGCAGGACTGGGGAGGGCTTATTACTCTGGACCAGCCGGACTGGCCCTGGGCCAAAGGAAGGATTACGGCGGGCGCAGTCCTGAACCTCAAACAAATTCCTGCCTTTGGCAAATACGTTATGCTATTCCACGGCTCCGGGCCACTGAGTGAAGACGCTGGTGACTTCGACAAAAATGCGTCAATAGGCATTGCCTGGAGCGATGACCTGTTGCACTGGCAATGGCCCGGACAGAACCGCTGACCAATTGATCGTTACCCTATATACTACCAAAACTTACCTGAATGAAATCGAACGAACTTACCCGACGCACTTTTTTACAACAATCATCCCTGGCTGCGGCCAGTGTGGTCACTAGCTCATCCTTTCCCTCGTTTACCCCAAATGCTCCCAAACGTCGGGTGGCTATGGTCGGAACTGGCCACCGGGGAACCAGTATGTGGGGTATACCCGTCGTACAGGAATTTGGTGACATTATCGAATTTGTCGGTCTGTGCGACAAAAACATCGGACGAGTGAATACAGCCCAAAAACTGATGAATCTTACTTGCCCGGTCTATACCGACTTTGACAAAATGATGCGGGAAACCAAACCCGACCTGTTGATCGTCACTACGGTCGATGCAACCCACGACCAGTTTATCATCAAAGGTATGGAGATGGGTGCCGATATCATTACCGAAAAACCCATGACCACAGATGCAACCAAATGCCGGTCTATTCTGGAGGCTGAAAAGCGGACGGGCAAAAAGGTGACCGTTACATTTAACTATCGGTATTCGCCCCATCGCCAGAAAATCTATGAGCTGCTTCGTTCGGGAGCCATTGGCAACATTACCTCCGTCGATTTCCATTGGTATTTAGACATTCACCACGGGGCCGATTATTTCCGTCGCTGGCACCGACTGCGTGAAAACAGCGGTTCACTTTGGGTACACAAAGCCAGTCACCACTTCGATTTGCTCAACTGGTGGCTGGAGTCAGAACCAGCACAGGTTTATGCACAGGGAACGTTAGATTTTTACGGGAAGAAAGGCCCTTTCCGGGCAGAAAACTGCCGAAGCGGTTCCCACAAAAGCGACTGTAATTTCTACTGGGACATCACGAAGGATAAACGGTTGACGGCTCTCTACATCGACAACGAGAAGTACGATGGATACCTCCGGGATGGTTGTGTGTTTAAAGACGATGTCAACATCGACGATAAAATGGCCGCTACTATTCAGTACGCCAACGGGGTCAATGTCAGTTATTCGCTAACCACCTATTCCCCTTACGAAGGCTACCGGATTGCCTTTAACGGAACAAAGGGTCATCTGGAAGCCTGGATTAAGGAAACAGGAAAGATGCCAATCGAACCCTATGACGAACTCATGTTATCCAAAAACTTTGGCGAAGTCGAGTATATTAAAGTGCCCCAGGCCGACGGGCATGGCGGAGGAGATGCGCGCCTTCGGGATAAGATTTTCCGGAACCCCGACACGCCGGATGCATTCCGCCAGACGGCAGGAAGCCGGGACGGGGCTATGGCGATTTTGGTTGGCATTTGCGCGCGAAAAAGTAAGCAAACCGGTCAGCCCGTGCGTATTGAGGAGGTTTCGGGCCTGAAACCGAAAGCGATTAAAGTGTAAGGATAGATCATTATACATTATAGGTTGGTAATTCAGTAAAGCACCACCGCCTTGTGTGATTGTTTTCTTTTATAATTGTGATCTCGTTTCACGCTCAAAATGATAAAAAAGCTATTACTAAACAGTTATTGCTGCTTTTCAGCACTGATCGGGCTGGCTCAACAAGAAATCCCCCTATATACTGGCCCAATACCCAATGCGAAACAATCGGACGTGGACGTCCATGAAATCAAACGACCCGACCAGAATGTATCCAATGTCGTCCAACCCACACTCGCGATCTTTCTGCCACCCAAAGAAAAGGCTACTGGTGCTGCTGTGATTGTCTGCCCTGGCGGTGGTTATGAAACGTTGGTAATGAAGCGGGAAGGATTCGATATTGCCGACGCGTTCAACAAACTAGGCGTGGCGGCTTTTGTATTGAAGTATCGGCTACCCAGTGAAAAAACGATGATTAATCCGTCCATTGGCCCGTTACAGGATGCCCAACAGGCGCTGAAAATCATTCGCCAACGCGCGACTGAATGGGGTCTCGATCCAAAACGAGTCGGGATTATGGGCTTTTCGGCGGGTGGGCATCTAGCAGCTACGGCCGGAACGCATTTTCAGAAGCCGGTGATCGACAATCCGGAAGCCATAAACCTACGCCCGGATTTTATGATTCTGGTTTATCCGGTGATTAGTTTATCGGCAGAAATTGGTAGTGCTAAATCCCGTAAAAATCTGCTGGGCGAGTCTCCCAAGCCAGAACAGATTCAGCTCTATTCCAACGAATTACACGTCGACAAAGCCACCCCGCCGACCTTCCTCACGCATGCGAGTGACGATTCGAAGGTTCCCGTCAAAAATAGTCTGGTCTTTTATGAAGCTCTCCAGCAAAATGGCGTTCCGGCCGACTTGCATATCTACCAAAAAGGGGAGCACGGTTTCGGCAAAACTCCGACATTCGATGAATGGTTTGGCCGCATTCGCCATTGGCTGACAGATAGCGGCTTATTTACTCCATAATGGTTTCTCAGGCTTAATGATTGTCCATATACTCTTTCCGGATGCCTAGCTTTTTCATTTTAGAATTCAGCGTGGTTGGGGGAACATTCAGAACTTCAGCGGCTCCGCCAGCGCCCCAGATACGGCCATTGCATTTCTTAAGCACGGCAATGATATGATCCCGCTCATTTTCATCGATGGTCTTGATCCGTTGGTCTTCAGACGTCGTTGATACAATCGGTTGCCCCATGTTGAGCAAACCTACCTCCTCAATCAGCGTTCCTTTGGTGAGCAGCACGCTTCGTTCAATCAGGTGTTCCAGCTCCCGAATGTTGCCCGGCCAGTGGTATGCTTGTAGGGTACTCAACGCCTGAGCCGACAGCCCCGTGATCTTCTTGCCCGTTTTCTGGTTATACTGCCGGATAAAATGCTGAACCAGAGCGGGTATATCTTCTTTCCGATCCCGCAACGGCGGAAGGGCGATGGGAAACACGTTCAGCCGATAATACAAATCGAGTCGAAAGCGGCCCTCAGCCACTTCTTTTTCCAGATTGCGGTTGGTGGCCGCAATAATGCGCACGTTGATTTTAATGGACGATTGCCCCCCGATGCGTTCAATCTCTTTTTCCTGCAATACTCGCAGCAACTTTACCTGTAACTCAATCGGCATCTCGCCTATTTCGTCCAGAAAGATTGTTCCTCCATCAGCCTGTTCAAACCGCCCAATTCGCTTGTCGGTGGCGCCCGTAAATGAGCCTTTTTCATGACCAAATAGCTCGGATTCAATCAGATTGACAGGTAACGTAGCGCAGTTGACCCGAATGAGTGGTTTCCGTTTTCGGGGAGAGAGGTTATGAATCGTAGACGCAATACGTTCTTTGCCAGTTCCACTCTCGCCCAAAATCAGGACCGACGTATCGGAAGGAGCAACCAGCGAAAGATGATCGAAAACTGTTAGGAGCAAGTGACTACTACCCACTATACCCTCGAACGTAGTCGGACTGAAAGGACTGTCAGACGCTTGAGAAACAGACTCGATTGATGAAGTTGAGACTGCTGGCGAAGCTTTGGGATTCGCATTTAGCTGGTTTTCAATGGCCGTTGTCAGTACGGGTTTTAATTGGCTAAACAGCGTAATGTGTTCTTCCTGATACGCATCTGGACGGCGACTATAAAACGAAAAATTGAACTGTTCGCCATTCGGTACAACCAGCGGCAGCACCAGGTGGGAGCGCATCAGAAAGGTATCCGCAATCAATTTTCGGATGGATGGTAGTTGACAGGCCCGCTTAAATGTCTGTTCGTCATACCAGATCGCTTCGGTTTCGATGGGTGTTTTTGCCTGCAATACAGCCAGTTCATGCCGTTTTAGATTCGTCATGACCATTAATTCGGTTGGCCCGACTAGTTGGTACTCGTCAAAGCCAATTCGCAAATAACCCTGATCGGCATACGCAGTTGTATTGGCTTCGGCAAAGCCAGTCGCCATGTAGTCGAATGGAATGAACGGTTGAATCGCCTTCCCGATATTCAGTAGCTTTTGATTCCAGTCGATAGGTTCGGCCAGCAGTTTGGTGAGTTGTTTCAGGAGCTGGGTTCCCCGACGAAAACTGGCTTCCAGGCTATGCTCACGGCGATACCGGGCGACTTCGAGCGTGACCAGCACGTCTTTTTCCCGGAAGGGCTTGACTAAAAAACCATCGGGTTGGGTCGCTTTGGCAGCCGTCAATACATCTTCCGTGGAGTTGGCAGAGAGATAAATGAACGGAATTACATCCTCTTTTAATTGTTTGGCCAGATCGATGCCAGTTAGCGGGCCTTTCAGGAAAATATCCAGCAGGACAACATCCGGCTTTTCCTGTCCGATGAGTTCCAGTGCATTAGGAACCGACCGGGCAATACCCGTAACCCGGTAACCCGCCTTTTGCAGCATTAACCGCAGATCGTTGGCTTCAATAAACTGATCTTCAACAATAAGTACGGATTGGTTCATAACGCAGTCGTTTCAAAAGGAAGGTTTGGAGCAATGCTAGCCGATTCTGGCTGGTCAGTTGGTTCGTAGACAAAGCTGATATTGATAATCGTACCGTTCTCATTCACTATCGTAAAGTGGCCATCGATGTCGTCACTGAGTCCGCGCATCAGGCTCAGTCCCAGCGAATCGTGTTGCTGGCTATCCATATCGACTGGTAACCCGATCCCGTTGTCGGCGATGGTGAGCAAATAATTCATGCCGCCCGTGTGCTGGAATGAAATGACAATCTGTCCCAATTTATTGCCAGGAAACGCGTACTTGATGCTGTTGGTAATGGCTTCATTAAGAATCAATCCGATGGGTACCGCATAGGACACCCCCAGTTTAACCGGCTCAATATGCGTCTCAAACCGAATACGCTGACCTGTACCGAAGAAATCCCGCAGATATTCGACAAGTTCCCGGATGTACGTCGACATATCGATAGACGACAGGTTTTCAGATTGGTAAAGTTTTTGGTGAATCAGCGAGATGGCCTGAACCCTGTGCTGACTATCGCGGATGGCCAGCATGGCAGCTTCATCGGTCAGGTAAGCGGATTGCGTATTCAACAGGCTCATTACGATTTGCAGATTGTTTTTTACCCGGTGATGAATCTCTTTGAGCAACCACTCCTTTTCGGTAAGCAATCGTTGAAGTGACTGATTTTGGTCGTTAATTTCTTGCTGATGGGCCTCCAGAATGGCATTACTTCGTTGCTTGAGCCGATACCGATTATAGACTAATGCCAGAATAATCAGCAACAGCGCGATAACAATAAACGTAACGTTTCGCAAGGTTCTTGTCCGATTTAAATCTTTGATTTGCAACTCACTCTGCTTCTTCAACAACTCGATATGCTGGCCCTTTAATTTGATATCCTGGTCTTTCTTTTTGGTATCAAACTGGGTTTGGAGCAAGGCAATCTGCTTGCTTTTCGACTCCGTAAACAAGGAGTCGTTTAAGGCTTTGTAATGCTGGTAATGCGAAATGGCGGACGAATAATTAGCCTGAGCCGAGTCCACTTTAAATGTCCATAAATGATTGGTCGACAAACTGCGCAGCGACCCCATTTTCTCCGATAACATCCGGTGAATCAGCAGGTATTTGTCAGCCTGTTTGTACTGTTGGGTAGCAATGAAAAAACGAATCAGCATCCCATAGGCATAGAGTTGGGTTTCATTATCTATGCCTTCTCGGTTTTCGGATAATCTGACGAGTCGATCACTATAGGGCTGGGCCAGTGTATACTGCTTGCCGGGCATATAGGCATTAATAAATTGTCCTGTAATATAGATTTGACTAGCCAGATCGGGCAGTGTATATTTTTTGACAATAGTCCGTAAAAAAGCCAGGGCAGCCTCTGGTTGATGAAGCAGTACATAGGTATCGCTGATATTAGTTGCCAGGATACAGATGGCCCCAACGTCATTATAGATCTCAGCAATGGCAATCGACTTTCTAAAATACTGATTAGCCAGTTTGAGTTCTTTCAGATTCTGATAGGTGATACCTAGCCGATTATAAATGGTAGCCAGTAGCATGGTCGAATCGCCGGATTGTTCGGCCGTTTGAACCGCCAATAGTCCGTACCGAATCGCTTCTTTATAATCGCCAAGTTCGCCGGAAACCTGGCCTAATAAATCATACACACCCTGTAACCTACCTTTGCCAACGACTTTGTATAAGGTCAACGCCTGCTGAAGCGAAGCCAACGCCTTACTATTATTGCCTTCGACCTGATACAAATCGCCGAGTTCCTTATTACAATTGGCCTGTTTAAGTTTATTTCCCGATTGCTGAAACGTCGACAGGGCCAGTTCCGCCATCTTTATTCGTTCGGCCAGCCCAGCTCCAATTAGCGGAGAATAGCTTCCGAGTTCAAAATAAGCTTCGCCCAGTTCATCCAGATAGTGGGCATTGGAAAAAATGGTAATGGCTTTCCGCACCAGCGCTTTGGCTTGCTCCTTCTTTCCGTCATGGTTGTACACGCGGGCATACAAAATGTAGCTGGTTGCCTGCCCTTTTAGATCGTGTAGCTTCACGCTCAACTGCTCAGCTTGTCGGGCCACTGCCATCGCACTATCCATATCGGCCGCCTGCGCGTTCGGTTTGAACATGTAATAGGTAGCCAAATCCTGCAACACATGAACGCGCTGGGTATCCGGCTTACTTTTCTGCAAACGGACCAGTAATTCCCTCGATGAATCGCCCGTTTGCGCTTGAGCAGAAGCCGTCAATAGTGAACATCCTATAAGACAGGTAACCAACAACAGTCTCTTCATTATTTTTCTTTCGGCTACGAATACATAAACCAGGCCATCGCGGGTAATAAACTGGAAGACGACGACAGCAAGTAAACTAACTCACTGTCTATCAGCACATATCCAATAAATATCCGGTTTTTTCAACTGATTTGGTAACGTTCTATATCGAATGGTCAAGCCATACGCAACGATATATCGTTGTTCTGCTCGTTGTCCAACGATATTCAGTAGCTAATTTTTTGGCACGAAAGTATAACTAGCTGATTTTTAGTAGTTTAAAATATTGGTCTTTCGTTTGGTTTAGGTGGTTCAACCAAGTAAACTAAAACGATCATGAAAATTACCCGTCCCAAAACCATTGTCTTTATCACCGGCGCGTTTGTCAGCAACGATTGCTGGAAGGAGTGGCAAGCCTATTTCGAACAGAAGGGTTACACAACCATCGCCCCGCCCTGGCCACACAAAGATGCCCCCGCCGAAGTATTACGAAACCGACATCCAGATTCCGAGATCGCATCCAACCGCCTAGCCGACCTAACGAACTATTACGCTCAGATTGTGGAGCAACTGCCCGAAAAACCCATCCTGATTGGCCATTCTATTGGCGGCCTAATGGTTCAGCTTTTGTTACAACGGGGTCTTGGCGCAGCGGGCATTGCCATTCACTCAGTTCCTCCGCAGGGTATCTTTACCTTCAAGCTATCCTTTTTGAAAGCGGGTTGGGGACCGTTGGGCTTTTTCACGTCTACCAAAGAAACATACATGATGTCGTTTAAGGATTGGCAATATGCCTTTACGAATGGCATGCCCCTCCAACAGCAGAAAGACGGTTACTACCAATTTGCCTTACCCGAATCCAAACTCATTGTTCGGGATACCATTACAGCAGCGGCCCACGTCGATTTTAGCAAGCCCCACGCTCCTCTTCTGCTTACCTCCGGCAGCACAGACCACACGATTCCGGCCTCGCTCAATTACGACAATTACCGCAAATACCAACATTCGGATTCCATAACGGATTACAAAGAATTCGAAGGTCGCAACCACTTTGTACTGGGCCAGCCAACCTGGAAAGAAGACGCCGACTACATTCTGAACTGGATTAATAATACACTGCCCCAGCCAGAAATCACCAGTAAAATCCTGAAAATCAATAACTAATCCTTACCCCACACTCTTTCGCTCATTCACTCTTTCACTCTTTCTTTACTTCCTCATGAAAACGATACTCCTCTCATCGCTCCTGCTCGTATCCCTGTTTTTCACGCTGATGTCATGTACCCAAAATGACACAGTTACGCCCGTTTCCAAAACGTTCGTGTTGGTCCACGGAGCCTGGCAGGCACCTTATGCCTGGCAATCGGTTAAAGATCAATTGGTGCAGCAAGGCCAAAACGTAGTCGTAGTCGAACTGCCCGGTCACGGAGCGGATAATACGGCGCCCGCTACTTTATCGATGGACGTTTACCGGGATAAAGTTGTGGGCGCGATTAATGCGCTCTCGGGAAATGTGATTCTAGTTGGTCATAGTATGGGCGGGATGGTTGTATCGGCCGTTGCGGAAAAAATCCCCAGCCGAATCGATAAACTGGTGTATGTCGGGGCATTTTTACCGGCCAATGGACAATCCTTGCTGGCGCTGGCTTCTACAGATAGTACGTCGCAATTAGGCCCCGCTTTAATCCCTTCCGCCGATCAGCTTACCCTGGGAATCAAGACCGAGAATTTAGCGCCGATCTTCATTCAGGATGGATCAGACGCAGTGAAAAAACAGGTGGCCGATAACTACCGGGCCGAACCCTTTATTCCCTTTACCAATCCCGTTACGCTAACGACCGCCAACTTTGGTAAAGTAGCTAAGTACTACGTATACACCGCGCAGGATCATGCGGTGAGTCCGAATCTGCAAAAACGAATGGTGGCAGCAGCAGGCATCAAAAGTACTTATACGCTTAACAGTAGCCACTGTCCATTCCTGTCGATGCCCAAGGAAGTGACGACGTTGCTTCAGACCATTGCGAAAGAAACTCCGGTGCAATAACCTTACGGCAGCGACCGACCGTCCCAACCGAAGCGTCGGACCGTCCCTCTCCTTGAAAAAAGGAGAGGAGCTACTCAACCACCCTTCACACTACTATCTAATCCGCTAACCTTTTTACTCTCCTTACTAGTATGCTAACCTTAGAAACAACCATTGGCCTTGATGACCAACATGCACAGATCAATTACACGGCGTTAAATAAGCAATTTATTAACGGACAATGGGTTGATGGACGGGAAGATGCCACCGTTGATAACCTGAATCCATATACCGATGAAGTTATTCATACGCTTCGTTCGGCAGGGACGGCCGATGTTGATGCCGCCTTTGAGGCCGCCAAACGGGCTTCTTATACCTGGGCAGCCACTAACCCACTCGTTCGTCGGGATATACTTCTGAAAGCGGCTACGATTCTGTTGGAACGTCAACAGGAGTTTATTGATTGGCTGACCCAAGAAACGGGCAGTACGTATTTGAAAGGCCTACTTGAGGTGCAGCAATCACACGATATTCTAGTCGAAGCGTCCTCGTTCCCCACCCGTATGCACGGGCGTACCACCGCATCGACAATCGATGGGAAAGAAACCTACGTATACCGCAAGCCGTTAGGTGTTGTCAGCCTCATTAGCCCCTGGAATTTTCCCTTGTACCTCTCCATGCGGACGATTGCCCCGGCTCTGGCGGTTGGTAACACAATGGTCGTCAAACCAGCCTCGCAATCCCTGGTTACGGGCGGAACAATCATCGCTAAGTTGTTAGAAGAAGCGGGTATGCCTGCTGGCGTGTTTAACGTTGTGGTTGGCCGATCGGAAATTATTGGGGATTACTTTACGGCTCATCCCTATTCGAGAATGGTTTCGTTTACAGGCTCAACACCAGTAGGAAAAGGGATCGGGCGAATTGCCGGGGAAGGCCTCAAAAAGTCGGCGCTGGAGTTGGGTGGCAACAATGTCTTCATGGTGCTGGATGATGCCAATGTCGATAAAGCCGTCGATGGGGCCGTGTTTGGGCGATTCCTGCATCAGGGTCAGGTTTGCATGGCGACCAATCGCATTCTCATTCACGAAAGCCTTTACGAAGAGTTCAAGACCAAGTTTGTGGCCAGGGTAAAGCAACTTCCCTACGGCGATCCAGCCGATAAAAACACGATAGTTGGACCCTTGATCGACCATAAATCGGTTCAGCGCATCCTGGGTATTCTGCAAAGTGCCGTAGCCGATGGCGCTGTTGTTGAAACTGGAAACGTAGCAGACGGCAATGTCCTGCAACCCACCGTTCTATCGGGCGTTACTAAACACATGCGTGTTTTCAAAGAGGAAATTTTTGGACCAGCCGTGGGCCTCGTCCCCTTTGCCGACGATGAGGAAGCTATCGAGTTAGCCAATGCAACCGACTTTGGGTTAAGTGGAGCCCTGTATACCCGAGATATTTACCGAGGTATGCAACTGGCTCGCCGGGTGGAAACGGGTATGATGCACATCAACGACCAGTCGGCTAACGACGAAGTACACACACCCTTTGGGGGCGAAAAATCATCAGGCACTGGTCGCTTCGGCGGTGATTTTATTCTGGAAGAACTGACGACTGTTCAATGGGTGAGTGTTCAGAAAGTCGCCCGATACTATCCATTTTAAGGCTAGTTGCACCTATTCTTTATAGCATCCACAGCCACATTCTACCTCTCTCCTTCGCAATCTCACAAGAACCGAATTAACTCAAATCAACCTTAATTCAACACAACATCATGAATCGTCTTCAAAATAAAGTAGCCATCATTACGGGTGGAAGCAGCGGTATCGGCCTAGCCACCGCCAAAGAATTTATCGCGCAGGGAGCTACTGTCCTCATTACCGGACGCAGCCAGGAATCCCTCGACCAAATTACCGCCGAGTTGGGCGAAAAAGCCTACGGTATTGTCTGGGATGCCAGCATTCCGGGCAATGCAGATCATTTGGCAAACTTCGTACAGGCAAACTTCTCCAGTATCGATATTCTGTTTGTAAACGCCGGGGTAGCCAAATTCGCTCCTTTCGAAACAATGACCGAAGCGATCTACGACGAAAGCATGAACACCAATGTCAAAGGGGCTTATTTCACGATTCAATCCTTATTGCCTTATTTCAAAAATGGCGGTTCAATCATTCTGAATACGTCCATCAATGCCCACGTTGGCGCACCGAGCGCCAGTGTATATGCAGCCACAAAAGGAGCTTTGCTTACCCTGGCAAAAAATCTATCAACAGAACTGATTTCTCGCCATATACGCGTCAATGCCATTAGTCCGGGGCCAGTTGATACGTCACTCCATAGTGCGGCCAAGCTCGGCATTTCTGATCAGCAATTAAGCCAGATGAATCAGGGCATAATTAAGGCCGTTCCACTCGGCCGCTTTGGTCGACCAGAAGAGATTGCCAAGGTCGCTCTGTTCTTTGCTTCGGACGATTCGTCGTTTGTAGTAGGTGCCGAACTGATCGTGGATGGCGGCATGTCGATGGGGTAAAGTCAGTTTTTAACCAAACACAATCATGTACACACTAAACCGCGCTCTTGGCGCATTAACCGGTATTATTATGGCAGTTTCAACTATCTCAGGAGCAGACGCTCAATCGACTAAAACGGGCGTAACCAATGTAGTCTTCGTTCATGGTGCCTTTGCCGATGGATCAAGCTGGTCCAAAGTGATTCCACTGTTGGAAGCCAAAGGACTTACCGCCATTGCAGTGCAAAATCCACTCACATCATTGGCCGATGATGTAGCAACTGCTAAACGGGCCATCGCATCTCTTCACGGCCCCGTGCTTTTGGTTGGTCATTCGTGGGGTGGGGTTGTCATTTCCGAAGCAGGCAACGATCCGAACGTAGCTGGTTTGGTCTACGTAGCAGCTTTTGCACCGGACGATGCGCAGTCGCTTATTGATGCGTCTCAAACCGCACCACCCGCACCAGGTCTCGGTGAGGCTAAGCCCGATGCCGCAGGTTTTCTTTCCCTCACGCAAAAAGGTGTTCTGGAAGATTTTGCTCAGGATTTACCTGTATCCGAACGCAAGGTAATCTGGGCAACCCAAGGACCCTGGGCCGCTTCTGCTACCGGCGAAAAAATTACAAAAGCGGCCTGGCGACTAAAACCTTCCTGGTACATTGCGGCCAGCGAAGATCGCATGATCAACCCCGATTTGCAGCAGCAGTTTGCCCGTAAGATGAAGGCAACTACCCTTACACTCAAAACCAGCCATGTGCCGATGGTTTCGCAACCTGAGCAAGTAGCCGCTTTCATCATCGAAGCAGCCACCCACGTGGTCGTTCAGTAATAAATTATAACACTAGTGGTCAAGTTCTATTGCTGAATAGGCAACGGAACTTGACCACTAGTGTTAGTCGATTCTTGGGCATAAAACGAAGAAGCTATCTAAATGGCAAGGTGGCCCTTCATCTGTGACAACAACCCATAGTTTTCCATCACTGCGTAATAATTCGGTAAGATTCATCGGTAATGCGTTTAGTGATTTTGTTGAAAATCCATTGTTTTCGCTTCTTCCTGATTGTTTTCCAGGTGTATTTCCAGTCGGCGAAGTCGGACCCGGAGCTGCGTTATTCAAAGATCCAGCAACGTAAAACCAATAAACACGGGCCGAATAATGGCCTTACTAGACGCATCTGAGTCATACTGATTAAAACCGGGATTTCCTCCGTTTCCAGGATGAATATAGCCTGTACCATGATGGCCATTGAGTTATCTGGCGCGAAGGGCGGCTCTGACCGGTTTTCCCGTTAAAATCAATTCAGTTTCAGCAAACGTAGTCGCAATCGAATACCGGCCATGCTGACACGAAGCGACTCAGAAGTTGTACCACTAATTGGGTAGCTGAAATAGGGTTCTACCCACCACTCCTGTTTTCCAACCGTCAGGAGCCGGACGCCTGAGGACACGGTTAGCCAACGAAATGGTTGTAGAAGCACACTGGTCGAATTGGACTGGATAACCTGATCTGTGGAACTGCTGGCATGGTGGCTCGAATCAGCGGGATTATTTCCCAAGGAGGTAAGCCGATAATCGCTTCGTTGTGTTTCGCCAAACGCGAGCCCAGAGGATACTCCCAAGGCTCCCCACCAACTCACGCGTTTGGTTTCCACGATACGATAACGGACAGCCAGGGGTAAAGCCATAGTCCACCATTGATACGTCTTCTGAACTAACTCACGTCGGTTCAGCGAATCCTGCGTTATCAGTCCATTACCGGCCTGAGTGAGTTGCGGACGAGCTATCGCTAGTCCCGTTTCAATAACGAATTTTCGACTCAGTTGCCAGTCGGCCCATATACCACCGGTTGCACCAAAAGATGGGTTCATTGTGGGCGTATAAACAGCCTGTACTCCACCTAAAACCCCTACATTTATGGAATGCTTAATAGCTATCGATTGAGGTCTCGTACTCGACAATGCACGCACCACAACCGCCAGACTGACAGGGATTCGATTATGCAAAAATGGCTTTTCAGCAAGCTTGTCTATAGGCAGTAGAAAGCGTTCATGAATGGTGATTGGCTCGTCTGCTTTCCGACCTGTTTCAGTAAACCCCGATGGATAAATAGTCGCCGGACTTTTGGCTGTCGATTGATAGCCACTGGCGTAAAATCCAGATTGTTTCGTCAATCGTTTTTTGTCAGCACCCTGATTGTTCGTTTGCTTAAGTCGACCACCCGATCCAGTCGAAGAGACGATAGGTGCATTAGCTCTACTGGGCCGTGCATTTAGACTGGTAGCCGTGCCTTTAGGAGCTATTCTCTTTTTGAAAAAAGCTGTAGCTAAGGGATCAGTTAAAGATTCGGGCCAAGGTTCGTTTACACTAGAAGTCGTTCTATTCGTTAACGCTATTGGGTCTTTCAGGTTTTCTTTGGAGGCTTTCTCCAGATCATAAGACGGTGTTTGAGTCGAAATCAACGACAGCCTATTTTCTTTCGAATCCTCAGGATGATGCTCTTCTCCAAGCTGATTCCAAATAATCACAGCAGTTTGGCCCGCTTTAGGCCCTTTCTTATAATAGGTTGTTCCAGGTAAATTTCCCCCGGTTAAAGTGGATGGTAAACGTGTGGCTGAAGTCGCCACACGGGATTGTGATTTAGGCCAAAAATGATCAGGAGCCTGCGATTTTTCACAGATCACCCCAACCACCACCAGTACGATTAGTTTACTCGTTTGCCACCATCTGTGCCGATGCTGCCGTTGTTGTACCCGTTCAAACTGTTGCCAGGCATCCCCATCAGGCATAGGTTCATAACTATGTAATTTTTCCCGAAAATGGCGCCAATCTGGGTCTTCTGAATGAGTAGTAGTTGGAACATAATAGATGGGCATAGCCGTACGGACAGAACCTTCTTCTCGAAGCAATTCTCTTAAGCGCTGCTTGGCACGTGTCAGATAAACTCGGGAGCTACTCACCGGAATAGCCAGTAAATGAGCAATTTCTTCGTGCGAGTAACCTTCAATTTCGTACAGATTAAACGTCAACCGCCACAAATCGGGTAGTTGAGCCAGCAATTCTATAATCTGCTCAGCCTGTAGGTTATCGGATAAGGTTTCCGGGATACCTATCTCAATCGCCTGATCGTCGATTGAGATGTCAGTTGAATACCGTTTTTCTTTTCGATAGGCGTCAACAGCAGTATAAACGGCTAATCGGCGTAGCCATCGACGAAAATATTCCGGGTAACGACACGCAGACTCAAGCTGGTAAAACAGCTTTAAAAAACAGTCATTGAGTGCTTCCTGTGCCATTTCTTTCGAAGAAAGATAACGTATACAGGTTCCGTATACCAAGCCGTAATATCGCTCAAATACTTTTTTCTGTGCTTTCGGAGAAGCTCTTCGGCATCCTTCCAGCCATTCCTGCTCCTGTGGCGTACAATCCAGTAATTCAGCTACCATATGCGTTTGGGTAGTCTTGATTTTTTAGGCTAAGACAAGATGATCTACCATTAGTCAGACTGTACTAATACGTTTTGATGAATTGATAGAGCGCGGAGGAAGACCAATAGAACCCTTGATTAACAAGGCAATAGCCATACACCACCCATAGTCTCGCGACGGACTATGGGTGGTGTATGGTCAGAAACTATTAAATATTAATTATTCCCAGATCGGTCGTAGCGTTCTCTAAAACCTTGACTTTGTTAATAGTTTTCGTAAACTGGCTACCGATACCTATGAGAACTACCCGGTAAGTCCCCGAAGGCACATCGGTTAGCTTAAAGGGTTGATTGAGCCCCGTTGTGGTGGATAATTTGGTACTGGTTTCTTTCCAGACTGTATCGGTATATACCACAGCACTAGCTTTTCCCACGCCCATACTATCGTTCCTCGCGGTCATGGTAACAAGTTTATCAATATCAAGCTTTACCGCTGTAACAGAAAAACCAGTGGGTAATTGGCCTATCGAATGGCCCATTGAATCGATCATTGCTTGTGCAATTTTGGGAGTGCCCGTGATTGCCGAGCCGTCGGCCACTTTACTGGATGCAGTCGGGATGCTACTGCTGGTAGGTTGAATGTCTTGATGGCAACCAGTCAGGATTGATAACAGACTTCCTAAGAAAAATATCTTTTTCATTGACTTAAACAGTTAAACGTGAGTGACACCATAGCTATCGGTCAATGAGGAAGTCGAGAGAAAGCGACAAAACGCTACAAAACGTTTATAAAATTTTAAACTTTTTTTTCACCCAATCAAACAGTTCATTTTAATTATCTGACTTTCAAAAAGTTAAATATTTTTACACTAAATCCAAAAAGACGTTTGAAATCTGGCTTTCTTAGCGTAATAGTTGTTCGGCTTCATTGAGCCTGTACTTCAGTCGCCTTAAAGCCTCCATATTACCAGTATGTATAAATTCCAGTAAATCGGCTCTGGCATACAACTCGATTATATTCCAGACGGGGATATAACGAGTTGGATCAGGCGATACCTCAATCACCTCCCAAACGGTTGTCCGAAACGCGTAGTAGGCTCCAGAAACATCTCCGCTGGATTCTATACTTTGCATGAAGGAGTTAGCAAGATAAACTCGCCCAAGGGGTGTAGTAAAGAAATCATTAGGTTCACTACCCATAACACCATAACCAGTAAGGCCCAAAATAGATCGACGAATCATCTGTAGTTCTAGCTTATTCTGTGCGGTTCCATTCTTCTATAACAAGAGCAAAAACGGTTATCCAGGACCCTAACGATTTGATCAACATCATCTGGATTGTAGGCCAGCCCATCAGGATAAAAGGATTCCTGACAGCTTTACTTTCCAGCATGATCAGCGCTATCATTGCCCCAATTAACCATAGCATAAACATGGTTACCGTTAGCAATACAACTGGGCTTACCATAGTAGATAAGGTTTATGGTTTGACATTATTGGACCACCATGCCTTAATCTGATCTAGTATATAGGCTATAACAATGAGCCAGCTTCCCAGCAAGGAAAGAAAAACACACTCGTCCAGGGATGATTTCTCCTGGGGTTGTTTTTCCATAGCTTTCCAGGTAATGGGAAAGGCAAGAATGGCTCCAGCCAGATAAATACAGAGTGACCAGAAAATCATAGTGATTTGGGCAAATCAATAAGCAGGCCAAACACTACAAAATAGTTAACACCCTGAAAGTATGACACTTACAAAAGAGAACAGAACCTTTCCTTCCAACCTGAGAGATTTCGCCAGTTAGTTATAGTTCAATGGTCAATTACGACAGCCAAACGAACAATAAACAGCACATAAAGGAATAGCAGACAATTGTGCCCCGGTTTTTGCAGTCAGAACTCTAAGTAGATCCTCAATATCCTGTAAGCATCTTATGGGGTTGATTCAGAAAGAAAAGTTAGTAAAGCAGGCTAAAAATTTTAGCCTGCTTTTTTGTTTGTATTGACTCACGGATAAAATAAAACGCCCAAATATGAAGGGCTGGCCGAAAGGTGATCTCCTCCGGACCATTGGTTTTCAGAACAGAGTTGAGAGCGGATCTGCCTAGAAAGGCGCACAAAATCATCATGCCCTCCCCCCTATAGCTGTTAAACGCATGGCAACATAGGTATGATCGGCCGTTCGACGTTGCTAATCCATGAAGCGCATATCCTGCTGATTATTGGGAAGATAGGGCAATGGCACAATCAGCAAATCTTCTAAATAAGCTTCTTTTTTTCTAGTCGAAGAGAATCTTGCAGTTAGGTACATCAGGATAATCAATAACCACCAATAAATAGGCTATAAACGGTGTGCTATAGAATAGCAGGCAACCGTGCCCCAGTTTTTGCTGGTTAGGAACGGTAAGGGATAGATATTCTGGATCGTGTGTCAACTCCCGTAAAACACCGTAAGATACATTGACTTTTTAGCAACCCATTAGCCTTAACCTAATGATACAATCAACCTCCTCTAGTCGACTCCCCGAATTCAGTGAGTCATGCCCCACAACCACTTCGTTTGACCTGCTGTATAGGAAACATGTCTCCAAAGTCTATCGAAAGTGTCTTGCTATGACTAACAATCCAGCAACTGCACAAGACTATACGCAGGACATCTTTATTAAAGTCTTTCAAAAACTAGACACGTTTCAAAACAGTTCTTCACTAGCCACCTGGCTCTACGCCATCACCCACAATTATTGTCTGGATCAAATACGCGCCAAACGCCGTCATCGTAGCTGTGCCCTAGACGAGTCGCTAACGGATTCCCTGGTCGAAGAAGCCGATGAGAAAATAGACTATACCTTAATGGAGCAGCTAATACAGACGCTGCCTGAAGCAGATCAATACCTGCTTTATACGCATTATCAGCAGGGCATTGATCAGGCTACGTTAGCTCGGCAACAATGGATTAGTTTAAGTGCCGTAAAGATGCGGTTGTTCCGTAGCCGACGAAAACTACTGGAACAGTATAAAAAGCTACTTTAAACATCAAGAAATAAATCAATTTCAGAAGCCTTCAGGCAGATCAATTCAATAACGTGCGTCTGCTTGGGGCTTCTGAAATTTAGACGAATTATCGGAGAGTGAGTTACAATAACGTAGTTGGGTATACCAAAATAAGGAAGACAGCTTTTTCACGTAATAGAATTCGACAATTAAACAGCTTAACTTACCAGATGTTGAACCAACCTCAGGCTTGGTATCAACGTTTTGGCAGAGCCCCAAAGGCACACTTTTGTCTCCAAAAAATTTATTAAAGTGACTCCATAAAGTGGTATCATCAACATTGAAATTATTTCACTATATAGCAGCCATAAACAACCACACATAGCACCATCATGACATATTTGAGCCTCTTGCTAATTGAGGATGATCCGGTCTGGCTGGATACCCTTCAAGCGATGGCCGCTCAATTAGGCTTCCGAGCGATCCGATCAGCCACGACCCTGGCGCAGGCCAGTCAACTCCTGGAAGAGCAGCAGCCGGACTTTATTGTCGCAGATATGGTTCTGCCCGATGGGCTGTCCGTCGAGTTGCTGAGTAAGGCCTATCCGCAACTACCCGTTATTTTTCAAACGGCTTATCCGCGGGAAGACTTACTGCGTCAAGCCATTCGGATGCCTCATATTGGGTTTCTGGTTAAACCCTTTGGCTTGTTTGGTCTGAAAGCGGCTCTGGAGATGCTCTGCACCCAACTACCCGGCCTTATCCTTCATACCCCTAAAGGGATTACAATTCCGGGGAAACATGGCACCCAAGTCATGATACAGTTTGATGCTATCTACTGGATTAAGGCGGAGGGAAATTATTCAATTATCCGTACGATGGATCAGAAACATGTACTGAAACGATCCTTACGCAAGCTAGTTAGCGAGTTACCAAAGACGTTTATACAGATTCAAAAAGGCTATGTTGTCAACAGAAGCCTGATCGGTCGGTTGAGCACAACCGCCCTGGAAGTTAATCAGGAGTGGATTCCCATTGGTCGAACCTACCGTAAGCAGATTTTGGCGCGTATTCAATCTGGTTAATAATCTATCCTACAATGGTTCAAGAAGTTCATACAAAATCTTCTAACTTTTTATTATGTAAATATTTTCTATACATTTGTTTACTTTTAACGAAGTAAACGAAAAGTGGGAGCTATTACATCCTGCTTTTAATGGTGTGGATAGAAGGCCAGAAAGCAGACAAAATATTTTTGTCTGCTTTTTTGTGTCTACACTTTACCTGTAAACTAACGTAAGTCTATCCAGATTGAATAGACACCAATACCCGTTTTCGATAAGCCTGACCAATGGTAATCAAGTGTTGGTGAACCTATACCGCCGAGTTCTGATAGCATAGAGCCGCTTAACACACGCTAAAAACTACTCCCACTATCAATAGCCACGAATTGGTAACATTAGCTCAAAGGTTGTCCCTTCCCCTGGCTTACTATGGAGATCAATAGTAATCCGATTACTTTTTATAAAACGTCCTACCAGAATCATTCCAAGGCCACGGAACGAGTTGGGTTGTAATTCCGCATGAAGTAGCCTATTTTTAATAGAAGCTACTTTCTCAGGACTCATCCCTCGTCCATTATCTTCGATGATCAATCGGGCTCGCTTCTTTTCGTTCTCAGCAAAAGCTTTCAAGGTAACTTTACCACCTAATCGTGTATTTTTCAAAGCATTATCAAAAATATTTCGAATAATTAAATCACAGGCATTCGTATCCACATAAACCATGAGGTTTTCTGGACATTCTGTTATTATTTGTATTTGCTGGTACTGGGCGATTCGTTGATAAAGCTCCGTGACATGACGAATTTTCTCATCTAGCCGCACATTTTCGGGGTTATACGGGGTCTCTTCGCGCTGGGTTAACGCCCAGCTTAGCAGATTATCAAGCAAGAGAGAGATATGTTTACCCGTTTCATCTATCGATTGAGATACCTTTTCCAGGTCTGTATATCGGTTTGTGCTTAGGTAATACCGTATTAACTCAGCCATATTCTGAAAACTCGCAAAAGGACGTCGCAGGTCATGGGCAATTACCCCAAAAAAGTAATCCCTAACCTGATTGAGTTTAACAATTTCTTCGAAAGCGTTTTTGAGTTTTTTGTTTGCCAGGCGTTGGCGATAAATGGAAAAACCAGTAGCCAAAAGTCCAACACTGGTTAGTAGTCCTAGCCATAAATATAGTTGGCTCCGAGTCTCCGTCAGTTGCTTTTCCTGCTCTAAAAGCTTATTCTGGGCGTCTTTTTTCTCTACCTCGTAGGTTACGACGGCATCCTGAAGCTTTGTTTTTACGTTCTGAACATCAAATTGTTCACCATAAGAATAAATGCTATCAGCCCAAATAGCTGCCTCTTTATATTTTTTTAATCCGACCAATGATGCATGTATGCCAGCACTGGTATACCAGAGGTATCGTACAGGCGGCTCATCCTGCTTATGGGCCATTTTCATCGTCAGTTGATAAGCCTCTAAAGCTTTATCATACTTCTGTTGCAGTTCATAATAAAACCCAAGGTTATATAGGTGAACAATAGGTACAGTTCGCTGGTGTTTGGTAATCAGATTAATGATATCAAGTGTGTATACCTGGGCTTCTTTAAATCGCTCTTTGCTCTCATACAGTAAGGCCAGAACATTCAGTAAGTGGATTTTATAATAAATATATTGCGGATGTTTATTGATTAAGGCAAGCCCTTTCGTTATCTGGGCCAAAACCTGATCGCTATTCTTCTTTAGAGATCCCCATCCAAGATAACGGCTAAAGGCATAGGCGTAAAGAATCTGTAACTCTGGATTAGTTGAATAGCGACTTAAGGCCATTGCTTCTTTTAAATATTGGTGGCCAAACTGGGGTTTATCGGGCGAATTTTGCTCATCTCGTTCTAGTATCATTATACCCATATTGGACAAGGCCGATACCATTCCTGTTGAATCGCGTTGCCTTTTATAGTGTTCATAGGCAAGCTTAGCGCAAGAAAAAGCGGTGTCTAAATTCGTCTTGAACCGTTGTTGGTAGGCATTAAAATACCAATAATGGCTCTTAGCGTCTGGGTAGGTCGACAACTCTTTCTTTATCTCTTCAAGGTAAGGCTGATTGATTTTAAACTCCCACGAAAGAAGGCTTTTTTCCAGGCTTAGCAGGGTTGTAAGGCGGTCAATCCCACGTTGAGTAATGAGCGTTTTTTGTAAACTATCAATATTAGAGGTAACCTGAATTTGACTAAAAGAAGGCACTTGTGCCCAAAGCACAGTCATCTTCATAAAAAATAGATTGAATAGTATAATCTGTTTCATACATGTACCTTTTCTGTAGTACGGCTACGGTTAATCTTATTGAATTAGCTATAATACAGCACACGCTTGATTAAGGGCCACTCAGCGCAGATTTAACTCAACTTAGTGATCGCATTCCAGTAACTACTATCAGTATCAGCACATAATGGCAACGGATCTTAAATGGATGCATGTAAATTACTACATCCGTTTAAGATCCGTTGACCTACTAACAGTAGTTCTGTTTAAAAATACCTGGGCGTCAGAATCCGATTCTTCCCGAAGCCAAACTCATACCGAATCATGATTTCATGCGAACTGGGCGCCACATCCCGTAACCCGTTCATCGTCCGATCATAGGCATACCCAAACCGGAACTGATCCGTTAGCTGGACTTCCAGCATACCCACAATAGCATCCGTCGTGAAGGTCGACCAGGTCGAGAACTGATTCCGACGAATCGACGCCCCCAGCGCGATCCGATCCGCAAACCAGAAGTTGAGGTTGCCATCGAAACCCAACGGCGCCCCTTCGGCATACTTCACCAGCAGCGAGGGTTTCATCTTGACCACCGGGCTAAGACCCACCACAAAACCAGCTGCCAGATACGCATGACGCGCCTGCACCGACCGCAAATCGCCAACGTTGTACTCACTCAATCGATTCTTGATCAGCCGAGGCAACGAGACGCCCAAATACGCCCGATCGTTGCTCAGGTAAATTCCCGTGCCGAAGTTGGGCAGAAGCCTGGAGATGTTGCTGGCAAAAGCGGGGTCCACCTGGCCATCGGCCGAGGTTTTCACCTCCGCCAGATTGGCCTGATAGCTCGACGCACCCGCCTGAAGACCTAACGCCAGGGTGGTTTTGGCCCCCACCTTAATCCGGAACGAATACGAGGCAAAGCCACCAGCTTCCTGAATGACCCCAGCCTTGTCGCTATAGAGCTGTAAGCCAACGCCTACCCGCTCCTGTTTCAGGGGCATATCGGCAGTAAACGTAGCGGTCTGGGGAGCCCCCGCTACGCCCGTCCACTGATTGCGGTACAACGCCGACATGCTCAGCACA
>NZ_BAAHBI010000031.1:0-218926 GCF_054776755.1 Spirosoma litoris
CCCGTACTGCCGATGGTACTGCTGTCACAAGCGGGAGAGTAGGAAGGTGCCACCTGAATGAAATTAACAAAAAGCCTGTCCAGAAGACAGGCTTTTTTGTTGTTAGTTAATAATGTAAAATGCCCATTTTCATTGCGAGAATGGGCATTTTACATTATTGTCAGGTTTGAACCCTTTTTTGGTGAGCTACAAAGATTTCCAGAAATCACTTAATAGTTGCAAGGCTTCATCAACCGAACTAGCAACAAGCAGAAGCTTACGATTTTCGGCTTTCAAGAAGCCATCAGCGACCATACGATCTAGTTGTTGGAGCATTAGATCATAAAAGCCGTTAACGTTAATAACAACGACTGGCCCATCATAAAGCTTAAGTTGTCGCCAAGCTAAAATCTCAAATAATTCGTCGAGTGTACCGTAACCTCCTGGAAGTGTAATAACACCTTTTGCCAACTGCACCATTTTAAACTTTCGTTCGTGCATTGTTTCGACAAAATGTATTTCTGTAAGTGTAGTATGAGCAACTTCGAGATCGGCCAGGAAATTTGGGATTACGCCCGTTACTTCTCCACTACCCTGTAAAACAGCATTAGCGACATTACCCATTAATCCGAAACCACCGCCACCGTAAATCAGGCGAATGTTACGAGCAGCCATCTTTTGCCCAAGCTCAATAGCAACTTCGTTATAAATTGGATTGGTGCCAAGGCTTGATGCACAATAAACAACAATGCTTTGCATAAAAAAAAGACGGTTGTAAGCCGTCTGTGATTAGTGTTAGTAATGGGTTAGTTCGTCTGCCACAGCCTTTACTTTCATTCCATCGAATGTTCCAGAACTCATCAGCAGAAAAATGTAGTCTTCTTTACCTTGTTTAGTTCGTAGATAATCCTGTAAGGAAGCCGCATCAGTAAAAACGTGTAAATTCTTATGATCGAACGCGGCTTTAACTTCCTCAGTTGTGATCAGACTTAGATGATTATCTGCTAATGTTTTCGTATCAATAAATACTACAGCTTCATCTGCAGCATTCATTGTCCCATTATATTGATCCAGGAAGGCTTTGTTTAAGCTGCTAAACGTATGGAGCTCAACAATGGCTATTAATTCTTTAGAAGGATATTGTTGCTTTACAGCTTCCGTTGCCGCTTCAACTTTAGCTGGCGAATGGGCAAAATCACGATAAACAATCCGATTAGCTGATTCTGCGATTTTTTCTAATCTACAACTTACCCCTTTGAAACTTGGGATAGCTTCGTAAAACTGTTCTTCTGTGATGCCAATGCGGTCACAAACAGTCATAGCTCCAGCAACGTTTTTAAGATTATGCTGGCCAAATAACTGAATAGGTATCTGTTTGCCTTGTTTTGTAATTAGATAGGTTTGGCCGTTGATAACTTTGCCCGGATGAGGAAAATATGGGACTTTAGTTATATCATCCCGTTCCTTCTGGCCGATTACGTCAAGCATATCGTCTGACTCATCAAAAATCAGGATACCTGCTTTGGGCATGGCCTCTGCTAATGACTCAAACTGATCAACGTATTCATCCCAGGTTGGGTATAAATTGATGTGATCCCACGCAATCCCATTAATAAGCGCAATATGTGGCTTATAGTGAAGGAATTTTGGGCGTGAATCAATCGGTGACGATGCGTACTCATCCCCTTCAATAATAATTAACGGTGCTGTTGATGATAACTGGACAGTTGTGTCAAACCCATCAATTGGATCACCAATCCAGTAATCGAAGATTCGGTTATGGTATTTCAGCGCGTGCAAAATCATGGCTGCAATCGTCGTTTTGCCGTGACTACCCGCAATAACGATTCGCTGTTTTTGCTGACTCTGTTGATAAATAAACTCGGGATACGAATAAATGGGTAAACCTAATTCGAGTGCTTTCGCCAGCTCAGGATTGTCCTTCCGGGCATGCATGCCAACAATAACGGCATCTAAACCTGTATTGATTTTATCCGGAAACCAACCCATTTCAGCAGGCAGTAGATTATACTGTTGCAGTCGCGTTCGCGAAGGTTCATAAATCGTATCGTCGGAGCCAGTGATCGTGTGGCCTTGTTTCTGTAGGGCTAGTGCCAAGTTGTGCATGGCACTGCCACCGATGGAAATGAAATGAATAGACTGGGGCATTCGATAAATCAGTCAATGTCGATGGGCAAAAGTACGTCTTCTTTTTGGTTTGCCCGATGAACTTAAACAGTGTGCAGATTTTGTATGTTTTGAAACTGTTAAATTTCTACGATTCCCGAATCAAACTGCCTACTTTTTCGTTGACTAGCTTGCGAATAGGCTTTACTTGGAAAGCCGGATTTTCGGGGCCAAATTCGCGCCTATTTTTTTATTAACCAGAACCGCAACAGCGGAAAACCGGACCGCCGGATCACTCATTTTACGCGCTAACCGTAGGGATGAAGACATACTATGATCTGATTGACCAGACGTTTGAATTTCCAACACGGGAATTTAACGTCGAGAACAACGAACTGATGTTCAATAATGTCCCATTAATGGACATTGTCAAGGAGTACGGTACGCCCTTGAAATTGACGTATTTACCGAAAATTACGGAGCATATTGAACATGCCAAATTGCTGTTCAAAAATGCGATGAAGCGGTATAATTACAAAGGGAACTATACCTATTGTTACTGTACGAAATCATCTCATTTTCGGTTTGTACTCGAGGAAGCGCTTAAAAATAATATCCATCTTGAGACATCGTCGGCCTATGACATCCCCATTATTCGGGAGTTGGTTAAGATGGACAAGATTTCCAAGAGTACATATATAGTTTGTAACGGCTATAAGCGGCCTTTGTATACGCAGTACATTAGCGAACTCATCAACGATGGGTTTACAAACTGTATTCCGGTGCTTGATAACCTGAAGGAAATTGAGGCTTATGAAAATTCAATAACTGCCGATACTGTCAATTTCGGTATTCGAATTGCTACGGATGAGGAACCAAACTTTGCGTTCTACACATCCCGTCTTGGAGTTCGGTACAGCGATGTGAATGAACTGTATCGCAATAAAATCCAGCCCAATGAGAAGTTTAAGCTGAAAATGCTCCACTTCTTCATCAACACCGGTATTAAAGACAGCGCCTACTACTGGAGCGAGTTGAGCCGGTTTATGTACAAGTACTGCGAACTGCGGAAGATGTGCCCGGATCTTGATTCAATCGACATTGGTGGTGGTATGCCAATTCAAACGTCGTTCCAGTTCACTTATGATTATCAGGCCATGATTGACCAAATCGTGGAAAGTATTCAGTGGATTTGCAACAAGAACAACGTGCCGGTGCCGCATATTTTCACCGAATTTGGTTCGTATACGGTTGGCGAAAGTGGTGCGGTAATTTATAAAGTGATTGATCAGAAACTACAGAACGACAAAGAGCTGTGGTACATGATTGATGGATCGTTCATTACGCAACTACCTGATTCGTGGGGCTTGGGTCAGAAATACATTATGTTGTCGGTGAATAACTGGGATAATCCTTATCAGAAGGTAAATCTGGGCGGACTGACCTGCGATTCGCACGATTTTTATAATACCGAAGCTCACAGTGCTGACTTGTATCTCCCGATTTTCGATCAGGATACAGAAGATCAGTATATCGGGCTATTTCATACCGGAGCTTATCAGGAATCGTTGGGTGGCTACGGTGGTATCCAGCATTGCCTGATTCCGGCCCCACAGCACGTTATTGTTGATAAGGATGAGGAAGGTAACCTTCGGACTCGTTTGTTCGCTCCTGAGCAAAATAGCGAGGTTATGCTGAAGATTCTAGGCTATGGTGGTGCCGAACCCGGTATGACTGAATTAGAGGCTACAGAAGCCGCTGAAGAGCGCGAAGAGGAAGCCGAACTGTTGAAGGAGGAAAATTAGTCCCGATAAATCGTAAACTGTACAGGTTTTGGCACTATTTTCGTTTAATTATCTGGGTGTTAACGAGACAAACGGACGAACAACTTCATGAAAAAGCTACTGATTCTTGGGACTGTATTAGCTACCCTATCGCTTGGAGCCTGCTCGCGTAAGGCAAATTGTCCCGCCTATGGCAGTGTGCAGACGAAGCCCACACCAACGCAAGTACGAGCGTAAGGAAACGATTATTGACCAATAGTAAAGCCCGAATTATTCACAAATAATTCGGGCTTTACTATTGTGATAGAGTAAAAATTAGGCGTATTCCAGTACAAATCGGGAAGCTTCCAGCAAACTAGTTGCATAACCGTCACACTCGGCTGAATGCTCCGGATCGTGGGCAATACGCACCGTTCGAACACCTACACGCTTACCTGCCTGCATATCGCGTAAAGCATCGCCAATCATCCACGAGCCATCTGGCGCGATGTTGTATTTAGCCATCGCCTTTTCGAGCAGTAACGAACCGGGTTTACGAGTAAGTGATTCGCTGTCGTATTTAGGATGATGGGGACAATAATAAATATCATCAATGAGTTTGCCGCATTGATCCTGCAGGTAGTTATAACAGAGCATGACATCATCCCGCGTGTAGAGACCTTTGGCAATACCCGCCTGGTTTGTGATGACGATCAGCAAATAACCTGCATCTTTTAATAAACGCAATGCTTCCGGTACTCCATCAGGAATGATAAAATCCTCAACGCGATAGACGTAGTCCGTTCGATCTTCGTTCAAAACACCGTCGCGGTCCAGAAAAATACATTTGTTCATTGATGATAGAAAATGATAATCGGCAATAATACAATTATTCGATCAAATAATTGTATTATTGCCTTATAAGTTATTGTTATATTTCCTGAATGGCTAAAATATGGTCATAATCAGGAAGTAAACGGAAGAAAAGCCACTACTAACTACGCTCCTAAATCTCTGAGTCGCTGTTGTAATGCCTGAATTTTAGATTCGGCATCGGCCAGTTTCTGACGCTCGCGCTCAATAATTTCAGGTTTAGCATTAGCAACAAACTTCTCGTTCGATAGTTTTTTTAATACCGAATCGCGGAAGCCAATGTTATACTCCAATTCTTTACGAGTCGTTGCAATTTCCTGCTCCACGTCGATCTCGCCCGCCAGATTGATGAAAAACTCATCGCTCTTAATCAGGAACGAAACGCCCAACGACGATTCACTCTCGACCTTCTCGCTGATATAGCTAATGGTTGACACATTAGCCATTTTCTGAATCAGCGATTCCAGTGCCTCAAATCGTTTTGGGGTAGTTGTTTTTATCGCCAGTGGAAGTTCAGTTTTGGGCGAAATCTGCTTCGAGTTTCGAATATTCCGAACGTTGGAAATGATATCAAACAGCGTCTCAAAATCGGTCAGAATTTGCGAATCAACAGCTCCGGCTTTCGGGAAAGGTGCAATACAGATACTGTCTCCTTCTTTCCGTTCACGAATATCCTGCCAAATTTCTTCGGTAATGAATGGCATGAACGGATGCGCTAATCCCATCAGTTGCTCAAAGAAATTGATAGTAGCCTCATAGGTAGCTTTATCTATGGGTTGTGGTGTACCAGTCGAAGCATCAAAAGCAGGTTTAATTAACTCCAGATACTGTGAACAGAAATCATCCCAGATCAGCTTGTAAACAGCCTGTAACGCGTCGGAAATACGGAACTTGCTGAAATCGTCCTCAATTTGAATCAGCGTTGCGTTCAGTTTCGATTCAAACCAGTTAATAGCCGATTGATTAGTTGTACCATCGATCGATTCATTAACCGTCCAGCCTTTTACTAATCGGAAAGCATTCCAAACTTTGTTACTGAAGTTACGACCCTGCTCTACCAACTTCTCATCGAACATAAGGTCGTTACCAGCCGCTGAACTAAATAGCATACCTGTCCGAACACCATCGGCACCATATTTTTCAATCAGGTCGAGTGGGTCAGGCGAATTACCCAACGATTTCGACATCTTACGCCCCAGCTTATCACGGACAATGCCCGTCAGGTAAACGTTCTTGAATGGCGCTTCTCCCCGGTACTCGTAGCCTGCGATAATCATCCGGGCGACCCAGAAAAACAGGATTTCAGGCGCTGTAACCAGATCGTTCGTTGGATAGTAATAATTAATATCGGCATTGTTCGGATCTTTCAATCCATCGAATACTGATATAGGCCACAGCCACGACGAGAACCAGGTATCCAAAACGTCTTCGTCCTGCGTCAGATCGGCTTCGGTCATGGCGAAAAGCAGCATTTCGTGCTGTACTTTTTCCAGAGCCTCGTGTTTGTTTTTTGCCACGATGACTGTTCCATCCTGCATATAGAACGCTGGAATCCGCTGTCCCCACCACAATTGCCGACTGATACACCAGTCATGTACGTTCTCCATCCAGGACCGGTACATGTTCTTGAACTTGGGTGGAACCAGTTGAATGGTATCGTCCATGACGTTCTTGAGCGCAGGTTTCGACAGTTCGTCCATTTTCAGGAACCACTGCAACGACAGCTTAGGCTCAATAACGGCACCTGTTCGCTCCGAAGTACCAACGTTTGATTTATAATCTTCGGTTTTTACCAGATTACCCGATTCTTCCAGCAACTTAATAATCGCCTTCCGAGCTGCAAATCGATCCATTCCGACCAGAATCTGCGCTTTCTCATTCAGCGTACCGTCGTCGTTCAGTGTATCCAGAACAGGCAGGTTATGCTTAATGCCCAACGCGTAGTCATTCGGATCGTGGGCAGGCGTAACTTTCAGGCCGCCCGTTCCAAAATCCATCGTTACGTACTCATCAGTAATAATGGGAATTTCGCGATTAATGAGCGGAATGATGGCTTTTTTACCATGCAGATGCGTGTATCGCTCATCATTTGGATTGACCGCAATCGCTGCATCGGCCATGATCGTTTCTGGCCGAACCGTAGCAATAGTAATATAGCTCGGGGCATGGGGCAAGGAGCCGGGCCTTTGTTCGTTCCCTGCTCCTTGCTCCCTGCTCCCTGCTATCTCGTACTGAATGTAGACCAGCTTTTGCTGAATTTCTTTCGTGATAACTTCTTCGTCAGAAACGGCCGTTTTGCCTTGCGGGTCCCAGTTCACCATACGGACACCCCGATAAATCTGGCCTTTGTTGTAGAGGTCAACAAATACGTCGATAACCGAGTCGTGCAGAGACGGCTCCATGGTAAAACGAGTGCGATCCCAATCGCAGGAGGCACCAAGCTTACGAAGTTGCTGTAGAATGATACCACCGTATTTGTGAGTCCATTCCCATGCATATTCCAGAAACTCTTCTCGTGTTAATTCCTTCTTACTAATGCCTCTTTCTTTCAGCATAGCCACCACTTTCGCTTCGGTAGCGATGCTGGCATGGTCGGTGCCGGGTACCCAACAAGCATTTTTGCCTTCCATACGCGCTTTACGAACCAGCACGTCCTGGATGGTATTGTTGAGCATGTGGCCCATATGCAGTACGCCCGTTACGTTCGGAGGTGGGATGACGACCGTGTAAGGCTCTCGATCATCGGGTGTAGACTTGAAAAATTGGTTATCAAGCCAATATTGATACCATTTTTCTTCAATCTCCTGGGGGGCATATGTCTTTGAAATCATAATCTATGAAAACCCTATCGCGTTCTACTACTATGAACAAAATTCATACAGTAAATAGCGACTTGGGAGTTATGGATAAACCACAAAATTAGTTAAATTGGATAGGGGGAAAAAACGAAAGCGGGTCTTTGCCAGTTTTATCGCTACACTTCTCCAACATAGGTATGGAATTTGGAAAAATACAGAACCCTGATGCCGTAAATTTTACCCTGCCTCCCGGTTCGGCGTTCAACGCACGAATCTGGGCCGCCGTTGAACCAACGCATCGGCCTATAGTCTCTATTGGTGGCCCTATCTGGGCTAACAAAGACTATGTCGGGAAGGTATATCCGTCGAATGCCAAAGAGCGCGATTTTCTGCATTATTACACGCGCCAGTTCAATACAATCGAGCTAAACCTAACGCATTATCAAATTCCGACGGCGGGAATGATCGAGCGTTGGAAAGCCGAAGCTGCGCCGGGGTTTACTTATTGCCCCAAATTTCCGCAGATTATCAGTCATGAACGACAATTGATTGCTACAGAAGGGCTTACTGAAGAATTTATCAATGCCGTTTTGAATCTGGAAGAATTTCTGGGAATGACATTTTTGCAACTGCCGCCCAATTTCGGACCTGATAAATGGCCTGTCTTACAAACTTATCTCAAAAGCCTGCCCGATGAACTAGACGCAGCTGTTGAGTTCCGGCACCCGGATTGGTTCAGTAAGGCAACGGTCTGGCAACAGACGCTCGAACGATTACATTTACTACGTCGTCATGTCGTTATTACCGATGTAGCGGGTCGGCGTGATGTCTTGCACATGGGTTTAAGCAGTCCTGTACTAACACTACGATTCATCGCCAACGAAGGCCACCCTACAGATTATACCCGCACCGACGCTTGGATTCAACGATTGAAAACCTGGTTTGAAAAGGGTCTACAAACAGCCTACTTATTTATCCACGGTGGGGGTGATAACGACACAGCCCCAGAGTTGATCCTGTACTGGATTCGCGAATTAAACAAGCATTGCGGTCTGAATCTCCGCGAGCCAGTCTTGCAACCCAAAGTTGTACAAGGGAGTTTGTTTTGATTAATATTGTAGCAATGAACTATAAAGAACGAATTGAGTCTGACCATCGGGTAATGCTTGGTAAACCTGTTGTTAAAGGGACTCGCATTACCGTCGAGTTATTGCTCCGTAAATTGTCGGAAGGGGCCACAACACCTGATCTGCTAAAAATGTATCCACATCTTCAGGAAGCGGATGTTATGGCTGCCCTTATGTATGCGTCTGATGTACTGGCAAACGAAGAAGTAATTATGTTGAAAGCCGCATGATTATAGCGGACGAAAACATTGACCATAGCCTTATTTCGTCTATTCGCGATTTAGGAATTGAGGTATATTCTGTATATGAATCAAACCGGGGGATTCGCGATGAAGCTGTAATTGAATCATCTCGCAATCCGCCCCGTATTATTCTGACGGAAGACAAAGATTTTGGTGAGTGGGTATTTGCCCATAATGTAAAAGGAATTAGTGTCCTGTTTCTCCGATATCATTTCAAGGAAACAGAAGTCATGCGTCAAGTACTAACCCAGTTGCTTTCAGAACGTCTTACGGAGTTAATAGGTTGTTTTACGACCGTAACAATTCAGAAAATCAGAATTCGGCGAATCAATTGACTCAGCGCAAAAGTCTAAATACCTCCAAAAGAGTTTGTTTTGATTTACAATCCCAAGCTTTTACCTTTGCCCTATGATTTTAGCAATCACAAACCATCGGCATCATCATTCTGAGCGGTAGCGCAGCAGAACAAGATGCTCGTGTTTGTGAATTCGGAGAGATAATTCTGATTACCACAATATACAAAGCCCGGTTCTGCGAAGGAGCCGGGCTTTTTGCTTTATGAAAACCGTCATTATCAAATACAACGCGGGTAACGTTCAGTCCGTCATGTACGCGCTGGAGCGCCTGGGAGCCAGTTACCTGCTCACCGACGATGAAGCTGAAATTCGCTCGGCCGATAAAGTGATTTTTCCCGGCGTGGGCGAAGCCAGCACGGCGATGGCCTATCTGCGGGAACGCGGAATGGATAAGTTGATTCCGTCATTGAAACAACCGGTATTGGGAACCTGTGTAGGTATGCAACTTATGTGTCGGTATTCGGAGGAGAACGACACGACCTGCATGGGTATTTTCGATATTGATGTTCGGCGGTTTCCATCAGACGCTGGCTTGAAAGTGCCTCATATGGGCTGGAATAATATTCACAGCCTAAAAGGCCAGCTTACGGAAGGCGTGCCAGAAAACGCATATATGTACTTTGTGCATAGCTATGCGGCCGATGTTTGCGCCGAAACTACAGCTGTCTGTGATTACGTCCGACCATTCAGTGCCATGTTGCATCGGGATAATTTTTATGCCGCTCAATTTCACGCTGAAATTAGTGGAAACGTTGGCCAACAGATTCTGGATAATTTTTTGAAACTGTAACGCGGCCGGGCTGGCGTTCCAGCATTTTGGCCGTATGTCATTTAATAGGCGGACAGAATGTCCGCGTTACTTATGTATATCATTCCCGCAATTGACATTATCGAAGGCAAGGCCGTCCGCTTAACACAGGGCGACTACAGCCAGAAAAAAGAATACAATGCCCGCCCTCTGGAAGTGGCGAAGCAATTTGAAGATGCCGGCCTGACGCGGCTACATTTGGTTGATCTGGATGGCGCGAAAGAAAAGCGCGTCATCAACTGGAAGGTATTGGAGCTGATCGCATCCAAAACCAGCCTGCACGTTGATTTTGGCGGAGGGGTTCAATCTGACGATGATTTACGGATGGTGTTCGAATGTGGTGCTAAGCAGGTAACGGGTGGAAGCATTGCCGTAAAGCAACCCGATGTACTGGAACGCTGGCTCTCGCAACATGGACCGGATAAAATTATTCTGGGTGCCGATGCTAAGAACGAGAAAATTGCGGTGAGTGGTTGGGAAGAAGGTACCGAAGTCTGGATTTATGACTTTCTGGAAAAATGGACCGAAAAAGGCATAAAATATGTCATCAGCACCGATGTTGCTAAGGATGGTCTTTTGCAAGGCCCTTCGTTCGACTTGTACCGTAACATGCAGGATCAATTTCCTGATCTGAACATCATTGCCAGCGGTGGGGTCAGTAATATGGCTGATATCGAAATGCTGGCTGATATGGACGTTTTCGGCGTTATTGTCGGAAAAGCGATCTATGAAGGAAGGGTGACGTTGAAGCAGCTGTCAGACATCCACAATCTGTAAATACGATAACAGTGAAACGGGCATCACTAATACTATGCTTTTTTCTTCTACTTACTGTAGAAGCGTTTGCTAGTGCCTTATCAGATTCGACAGCGAAAAATTTGTACCCAAAATTAGCGGAACAGATAGGGTTGAAATATCCTGACCTAAAAGAAGATGAGTACGAAGTGCGGATTTGGTATCGTGCAGGGTTACTATATGGTGACTCGCAAACGGCTTATGTATTGCACAAAACAGAGAAGCGATTCACAATAGTAAAGTATATAATACAGTCGAATCAGCAAGGATTTCAGTTTGCTAAACGGCGGAAACCAAAAGTTACCATTACGCCAACTTTATGGCAACGGTTTTTGAGACAAAATATCTTGACCTTGCCGAATGAATCCATTGTATTTGATCGATTATATCCTAAACCAAAACCGCGTCCGCCTATAGATACAGTTGGCGCTGGAATGCAAGCAGATGGGAGTTTTACGGTTAAAGGGTATAAGCCGGAAAGAAGACGGAGCCTTTTTACAGATGGAGACGGATATTCATTTGAGTTGTTCGGGCCATCTAATTATCGTGTTTATCATTACAGTAACCCAGACGCTTATCTTAAAGATGACCCTCAATGCGAAGAGTTACAGAATGTAGTTGGTATTTTAGATGATTTGAGTTTACTATTTCGCACTGATAAGATAGGTCGAGAGAAGGCTAAGGTGATAAACGAAGAATAAAAATGAACCAGCAATACTCCATCAGTGCCGATAAAACCAAACTTGACCTGGAAGTCATTCACCGTTTTCTGAGTGAGGAAGCGTATTGGAGTCTTAATATTCCGCTTGAGATTGTCCAGCGTTCAATTGAGAATTCGCTTTGTTTTGGCGTTTACAAGGAGGAAAACCAAGTTGGTTTTGCACGGGTAGTTACGGATACGGCCACATTCGGGTACTTGGCCGATGTATTTATCCTGCCCGAACACCGGGGAAAGGGGTTATCGAAACAATTGGTAGCATATATCATGGCTTATCCATCCTTACAAGGCTTGCGTCGTATCATGCTTGTTACGCGGGATGCTCACGGATTGTACGAGCAATTTGGCTTCCGAACAATTGATACCCCCGAAAATACCATGTCCATTAAAGCTTTTACTGCCTACTAATGCTTACTAAACGAATTATTCCCTGCCTCGATATAAAAGACGGTCGCACAGTAAAAGGCACCAACTTTGTGAACCTGCGCGACGCTGGCGATCCGGTAGCACTTGCCGCTGTTTATGCTCATCAAGGTGCTGATGAGTTGGTTTTTCTGGATATTACGGCTACCGTAGATGGACGCAAAACGCTAATTGAGCTGGTTCGGAATGTTGCTCACACGATTAATATTCCATTTACCGTCGGAGGAGGTATATCATCTGTGGCGGATGTGTCAGCGCTTCTCAATGCCGGTGCCGACAAAATTTCCATCAATTCTTCGGCCGTACGAAATCCAGATCTGGTCAACGAACTGGCGTTGGAATTTGGTAGTCAATGCATCGTAGTAGCCATTGACACGCGCTATGTCAATGACGAACACATCGTTCACACACATGGTGGGCGTAAACCTACCGAACTTCGCACCATTGCCTGGGCGAAAGAAGTGGAAGACCGGGGGGCAGGTGAAATTCTGCTCACCTCAATGGATACCGATGGTACAAAGGCTGGTTTTGCGCTTGAGTTGACGGCCCAGATTTCGGGAGCCGCTAACATTCCAGTTATTGCCTCGGGTGGTGCTGGCTCAATGGAGCATTTCGTGGATGTTTTTACAACCGGAAAAGCCGACGCTGGACTGGCCGCCAGTATTTTCCACTTTAAAGAAATCGAAATCCCAGCCCTGAAAGGCTATTTGCGGGAAAAAGGAATTGAAATGCGGATTTGATTATTGTACCACGGACTTCAGTCCGTAATCTGCCTGATACGGACTGAAGTCCGTGGTACCAGGCTCAAAACTTGAATCCTAATTCCAGCGAAACAACACGGTTTTTAGAAATCAAATTATTATCGCGGGCTACATTGATAAGCCCGCGCTGATAACTCATACCCAGGTTAAAAGCGTTGTTCTGGTTGATTTTATATTGTATACCCGCTCCGAGCAATAACTCAACATCCCCAAATCCGTACTGCCGACGACTACCCCCGCTTTCGGCGGTATACAGTCCGTTTCGGGCCTCATCAAGTGCCTTTTCGGCCAGTTTGATGCTGAACAAACCGCCCGTTTGAATATATAATCGCATGTCTGGTGCAATGTTGTTGGCAAACATTTTTACCGTGGCTGGAATTTGTAAATACTGCAAATTATAGACCGATTCTTTTTCGGGTGCGCCCGGATTCCATACACTTGAGCCAAACGTACCGGGCATTTGAAAACCAGATCGTTTGATGGTATACCAAAGCCCCGAACTAAAGGCGTAGCGATCTTTGAAGAAAAAGTAATCGAGCGAAGGTCCAACACTCATCCGAATCCCTACGCCGTTCGAGCGGAAGCCTGCATAAGTCCCCGTTCCCTGGGCGGTATTCAGATCGAGCGAGGGAGCAAACCGGATGCTCATTTCGATGAGATGACTTACCCAGGAATAATCTGGGCCTGAGCCAAATCCGTTATTTTCGGTTTGTTCGCCCGTTTGCTGTTTTCGACGACGGCGTTTTCGATCATCGTCGTACTCTTTACGATTTTTATCTTGCCCATCGTAATTATCACCCAGAATTTTACGAAATCGTCGTTCTGTAACGTTCGATTCTTTAGTACGCATCTTGTATAAGGCGGGTGATGTTGACTGAGCCCAACCGTGGCTAATTGTCAGGATGACCAAAATCAAACCGAACCCTGCAACTTTTTTCATAATTTTGCACGTTTTCTATATTGAAAACTCGTGATTTTCATGCGAATACACACAGCCCTTGTGGGGCTTTTTTGCTTATTTTTATTGGCTTCGTGTACTAAAAACGAAGACATTACACTTATCCGGTTCGACCAGCAACTTTTCGCCGGTAAATCACCCGAGCAGATTAAAACATTGCTGAACCAGAATCCGGCTGTCGCTCAATTGTACTTTAACGCGAATGGAGCCGGAAATGATACAGCCCTCGTTCATGAATTGACCAACCGGGTCAATAACCCAGCTCTCAACGAACTCAATACCCAGATTCAGGGCGAGTTTGGCGATATGACTGATTTACGCAGTCAATTGGCCCAAGCCTTTACAAACATAAAAAAAGACTTTCCCGATTTCCACTCTCCCAAAGTTGTAACCGTTATGACGGGCTTCTTTGGGCCTGATCTGGTGGTTACGGATAGTCTAATCGTTATCGGTCTCGATTATTTCGCGGGTCCGAAAGCGAAATACCGACCACAAGGTCCTGAGTATCCGCAATACATTCTGCGTCGCTACGCGAAGGAATATATTGTTCCCGCTATAGTTTTCGCGATATCTGATAAATACAATGCCACGAACCGGGCCGACCAAACGATGCTGGCCGATATGGTATATTATGGCAAAGGTTATGTATTTACGAAAACAATGTTGCCTGATGTTGGGGGCGAACCCATCGCCGACAGCCTTGTTATCGGTTATTCAGACAAACAACTAACTCAAACGTTTAATGCACAGGATATTGTTTGGGGGCATTTTATTGATAATCAGTTGTTGTATCAGACCAACCCGGCGATAAAACAGCGATATTTGAATGAACGACCTTTCACTGCTGAAATTGGCCCGGATTGTCCCGGCGCTATCGGGCGTTGGCTCGGTTGGCGGATTGTGGGTCGGTATCACGACGAGCATAGTGGCGTAAGCATTGCCGATTTGATGCGCAATGCCGATGCCCGGCAAATTTTTGAACAATCAGGATATAAAGGACAAAAAGAATAATGCAGGTGGTGTCGGGTTCTCAAACCCGACGCTATTTAATGTCGGGTTTGAGAACCCGACACCACGAAACAATGGCAAAGCGAGGAGGAAATTTTGGCGAAGCAGCCAACGAAGAAGATAAAAAGAGATTTAGTAAAGAAGGGTTCAAAAAGGCCCTGAATATATTCCGGTTTGTAAAACCGTATCGGTTTCAATACATTATTGGGTTTGTATTCCTGATTTTATCGACGGGCACAACTATGAGCTTCGGGCTGCTCATTGGCCAGATTACCAGCGTTATTCAGGGAAAATCGGCGTTTACCTTAAATCAGGTAACACTATTTTTTGTGGGCGTACTAATTGCGCAGGCGGTTTTTTCGTTCTTCCGGATTTACTTTTTCTCGCAGGTAAGCGAGCGGGCCATGGCCGATGTACGCCAAGCCACCTATAGCAAAATTATTACGCTGCCAGTTCGATTTTTTGAACAACGTCGCGTTGGTGAATTAACCAGTCGCATCTCTGCCGATATCTCGCAGCTACAGGATGTACTAACCTTAACCGTGGCCGAGTTATTTCGCCAGGTTGGTACGCTGACAATCGGTACAGCCATCATTTTTTATGTTTCCTGGAAACTGACCCTGTTCATGCTGGCGACCTTCCCAGTTATCATCGTAGCGGCCATGTTCTTTGGTCGGTTCATCCGGAAACTGTCGAAGCAGGCGCAGGATTTACTGGCCGAGGCCAATATCATCGTCGAAGAAACGCTTCAGTCGGTGAATGTGGTGAAGGCGTTTACGAACGAAAAACTGGAAATCAATCGCTATGGAACAGCGTTGCAACGGGTTGTGGGTACGGCACTGCGGGCGGCCCGATTCCGGGGCGTGTTTGTATCGTTTGTGATTTTCGCTCTCTTTGGAGGAATCATCGGTGTCGTTTGGTTTGGCGGATCGCTGGTTATGGCTGGCGAAATGCCGTTTGCTGACTTACTGACCTTTATTGTTTATACAACTTTCATTGGTGGCTCGGTAGCAGGTATGGGTGATTTATACGCCCAGTTGCAGCGGACGATTGGCTCCTCGGAGCGGGTTCTGGAAATTCTGGACGAACCATCGGAAGTGAATGCGAATGAAGAAACACCGCTGTTTGTGCCCGTGCATGGCCACGTTCAGTTCAACGATGTGCGATTTGCCTATCCATCCCGTCCTGAAATCCCCGTCTTAAAAGGCATCTCGTTCGATGTCGCTGCCGGACGAAAAATTGCGTTGGTTGGCCAGAGTGGTGCCGGAAAATCGACTATCGTTCAATTGCTGATGCGCTATTATCAAATCGGCGGTGGGCAAATTACAGTGGATGATCGCGATCTGGCCGGTTTCAATGTGACAGAATTACGGAAAAACATTGCTGTTGTGCCTCAGGAAGTGATGCTGTTTGGGGGTACCATTCTGGAAAATATTCAATACGGTAAACCCGGTGCTACCGAAGCCGAAATACGGGAAGCTGCTCGTAAAGCCAATGCACTTCAATTTATTGAATCTTTCCCGGACGGGTTGCAAACCATTGTTGGCGAACGGGGTGTTAAATTATCAGGAGGTCAACGGCAACGGATTGCTATTGCCCGCGCTATTTTGAAAGACCCCGCCATTTTAATTCTGGATGAAGCCACGAGTTCACTCGATGCCGAATCGGAACGGCTGGTACAGGAAGCGCTGGACGTATTGATGCAGAACCGGACAACGATCATTATCGCCCACCGACTGGCAACGATCCGGAAAGTAGATCGAATTTATGTGATGCGCGAAGGCCAGATTGCCGAGTCGGGTACGCACGACGAGTTGGCGATTCAGGAAGATGGCATCTACGCAAATCTGGTTAAATTGCAGTTTGAGATAACAGAATAAATATGGTATTCTGTTTTAGGTTTACGGTAGCTGACGCGAGAGTAGCTGACGCACCAGCTACTGTAAACCTAAAACCGTAAACCTAAAATTAACCATGACACTAGCCGAAAAAACCCTGAAAGACTTCAGCCTCCGCCACACCAATGGCCGCGAGGAGGTACTGGATTTGTTTCTGAACGCCGGTCATGCGCTGGCGCACAACGATGTGGAAAACGGCCTTGGCCCCGACCACGATCGGGTTACGATTTACCGAACACTGCGCACGTTTTTAGATAAAGGACTCTTGCACAAAGTCCTTGATGATGAAGGAGGGACGAAGTATGCCCTTTGCCGCGAGCGCTGTGCCGATGGCCACCATCATCATGATCATGTTCATTTTAAGTGCGAAGCTTGTGGGCAAACGACCTGTCTGGATCAGGTTAGCATTCCATCGGTTGCGCTTCCAGAAGGCTATAACCGAAAAGAAATGAACTTACTCATTCAAGGCGTTTGCCTGGATTGTAATAAATAATGCGGCCGGGCTGGCGTACCAGTGGAAACCCGCGATTTTCAATACAATCGCGGGTGGAAACCCGCGTTACTAAAATGCTTACCGAAACCACTTTTCAAGACCGTCAACAACAATTCAGTAAGGCCGAACAAGCCGCTCAACGTCAGCATAATCAACTGGCGTTTTGGCGGCTTGTCTGGTTTATAGGCAGTGTTGCCGCTGTTTGGCTCCTTATTCGGCTCGATTATCAATTAGGAGCTGTACTCGTTGTTTTAGCGGGTATAGTTGGCTTTCTGGTCTTGTTGAAAAAGCACCAGTCTGTTCGACGTGAGCGCGATTTGAACCATCAACTGGTATTTATTAACCAAGACGAAGCTGCCCGGCTCAAACGACAATATTTGCGCCCCGAAACCGGCGACTTGTTTGGCAGTCAAACACATTATTACTCGGGAGATCTGGATGTGTTTGGGAAGCATTCACTTTTTCGATTGCTTAATCGAACACATACTTACGAAGGACAAAGCCGATTGGCAGCATGGCTCAAGGCTCCTTCTAATCCTGATGCCATTCGACTCCGTCAACAAGCCGTTACGGAACTAAAACCTCAACTCGATTGGCGACAACAACTGGAAGCTCTGGCTACTATAGAAGAAACGGTTGGCCGCTCGCCTGATGCGTTGGTCAAGTGGGCGATAGCGAAAACAACTCCGTTACCGGGCTACCTAAATGCCGTCCGTTTTTTATTCCCAGTCATTACGTTAGGCTTATTTATAGCTTGGTTACTGGGCTATGTACCTGGAACAGCCGTACTATTAGGGTTAGCCGTTCATGGTCTGGTGCTTAGTCAGACTTCAGCAAAAGCGAAGGAGGTAAGTGAACAAACCTTCGAGATTTCGGCCGCTTTACGAGCATTTCAATCACTCATTAAGCAAGCTGAGCAAGTGAAAGGCGATTCGGTTCGCTTACGGGCTATTCGGGAGGCACTGACATCAAAAGACCGTTCAGCATCCGAAGCGATTGGTCTGCTCAGTCAGCTAACCGAAGGGCTGAATTACCGACGAAATCCTTATTTCTTTCTTCTGTTCGGAATTGCTACCCTGTGGGATATTCATTACCTATTCCGGCTCGAACGTTGGCGGCAGCAGTATGGTCCTGACCTGAGTCGTTGGTTTAAAGCATTAGGTGAACTCGAAGCGCTCAATAGTTTAACTGGCTTTGCCTACGCCCATCCGACGTACACAACGCCCGATACTGTTGATGATGAGTTGCTGTTGGATTTTACACAAGCGTCTCATCCATTACTGCCTCCAGATCGTAGTGTGGCTAATTCACTTACCCTGAGTGGTGCTGGCCAAACGATATTGATTACTGGGTCGAATATGTCGGGCAAAAGTACGTTTCTGCGTACGGTTGGTGCCAATGTCGTGCTGGCACTGGCAGGAGCCGTTGTGAGCGCCGAACGATTCTGGTGCTCGCCTGTTCGCGTATTTACAAGCATGCGCACACAAGATTCGCTCGAAGAAAGCACATCATCGTTCTACGCCGAATTAAAGCGATTACAAACACTTATTGGTCTGACAAAGCAAACAACTGCATCTGCAGATCAAAATAGCTCTCCACAAGATCGTTTGCCTCAGGATCGCCTGCCGGTCCTTTATTTTCTGGATGAAATTCTGAAGGGCACTAACTCCGCCGATCGCCATCGTGGGGCCGAAGCCCTCATTCGGCAGTTGCATCAAACAAACGCTTCAGGTTTTGTTTCTACGCATGACCTCGAATTAGGTCAACTTACAGATGCCGATAATTTTGTGCGCAATTTCCATTTCCAGTCTGACCTTCATGATGGTGAGCTAGTATTCGATTACAAGCTTCGGAATGGTATCTGCGAGAGTTTCAACGCCAGTCAGCTGATGAAAGCGATTGGTATTGAAATGGATGCCGTTAAGAAATAAAGCTATCGAACAGAATATAACTTTATGTCATATTTATGGGCTTTCTATAAAGCTAAAACAACCCCTGTGAGTACTTGTTAGATAGTACGAAAGCAGTATATTTGCCTCACAAAAAAACAGTATGCTTGCATACTGTTTTTTTGTGATTGATAAAAGGGTATGCTGAAGAGCCAACTAATCACCAATGGAACTAAGATAGAGGCAATAAAAAAGCCTTCTCAATTGAGAAGGCTTAACGTTAGGGTGGTGGTGATGGACGGAATCGAACCGCCGACACAAGGATTTTCAGTCCTTTGCTCTACCAACTGAGCTACATCACCCTGAAACGTGGGTGCAAAAGTATGCATAGCACGCCATTTTGCAATACTTTGCTTGTAATATTTTTTAAGAAAGTTTTGGTACCTGATTTATTGCGTTGATTATCAGGTGAAATAAGTTAAAAGCGAATGGAGATTATTCAGCAAATTTTATTTGTAGCGGCTTTGGCGGCTACAGCTTGGTACATAGCTAAACGCGTACGACTTATCGCACGTGCTATTAACCTTGGCCGATCCGAAAATCGCTCCGATCACCCTGATGAGCGACTGAAAACAATGTTATTGGTCGCTTTTGGGCAGAAGAAGATGTTTACCAATCTGTTAGTGGGCATCATGCACTTTGTCATTTATGCTGGTTTCCTGATTGTTAATATCGAAGTTTTGGAAATTATCCTGGATGGCGTTTTAGGAACCCATCGACTGTTTGCACCCTATATCACGCCTATCTATCCAATTCTAATTGATGTTTTTGAACTACTGGCAGTAGGTGTACTGACCGTCTGCGTCATTTTTCTGTGTCGTCGATTTATTGCCAAAGTACCCCGGTTTCAGCAGGAGCGACATCGGGAAATGACCCGCTGGCCGCGAACTGATGCAGCTATTATCTTAACTGCCGAGATTCTGCTCATGATTGCTTTCCTGACCTGGAATGCTTCCGACAGTATTCTTCGCGATCGGGGCGTTGGGCACTATGCCGAACTGAAAGGCATTGTTCCCGACTTTTTGATCAGTCAGTTTTTGAAACCTCTTTTTTCGGGCTTTAGCGATACTGGCTTAATTGTTTATGAACGTACGGCTTGGTGGTTGCATATTTTGGGTATTCTTTCTTTTGCCATTTACGTCACCTATTCGAAACACCTTCACATTGCGCTTGGCTTCCCAAATGTTTATTTCTCAGACCTTCAGCCAAAAGGAGAAATGCAGAACATGCCCGAAATCACCAAAGAAGTTCAACTCGCGCTTGGGCTACCCGTTACGACCGAAGTAGACGGTTCTCAAGCTAATGACAATGGTGAACAAACCCCAGTAGAAATCGGGCGTTTTGGAGCTAAGGATGTTCAGGACTTGAAGTGGATTAACTTGATGAACGCCTACAGTTGCACTGAATGCGGGCGCTGTACATCAGCTTGTCCGGCTAATATTACCGGGAAGAAGCTATCACCTCGTAAAATAATGATGGACACTCGCGACCGGCTTGAAGAAATCCAGCAGGGTTGGAAGCGCAATGGATATGACTACAAGGATGATAAATCGCTTCTAAACGATTACATAACCGCCGAAGAACTCAATGCCTGTACAACCTGTCAGGCTTGCGTTAATGCGTGCCCGATCAATATAAATCCGTTAGATATTATTCTTCAATTGCGTCGGTACCGGGTTATGGAAGAGTCGGATGCGCCCGCTTCGTGGAATGCGATGTTTAGTAATATCGAAAATAACATGGCTCCCTGGAAATTCTCGCCAAGCGACCGTTTCAATTGGGCTGATCAAGTGAATGATTAATTGTTTCAGGTTTCAAGTTCAAAGTTATACGTTGGTTGATCCACAATCCACAGGAACCTTGAACCTGAAACCTGAAACCTTGAACAAAAAGAAATGACGACTGAAAAAACATACAAAGTGCCAACAATGGCCGATATGGCTGCATTGGGTGAAGAACCGGAAATCCTGTTCTGGGTTGGTTGTGCGGGGTCATTCGATGATCGTTACAAACGGGTGACTATTGCCTTTGTCCGTATTCTGAATTATGTCGGCATTAAGTTCGCCGTGTTAGGGCCAGAAGAAGCCTGTACCGGCGATCCAGCTCGTCGGGCAGGGAATGAGTTTTTGTTTCAAATGCAGGCGATGTCGAATATTCAGGTGCTGAACGGCTATAATGTCAAAAAAATAGTGACAGCCTGTCCGCATTGCTTCAATACGATTAAAAATGAGTATCCAGAGCTGGGTGGCAATTACGAAGTGATTCACCACTCCCAATTTTTGCAGGGCTTGATCAACGAAGGTCGTGTAAAGGTGAAAGACGGCCAACCATTTAAAGGGCGCCGGATAACGTTTCATGATTCATGCTATCTAGGCCGAGCCAATAAGGTGTATGAAGCACCACGTGATGTTTTGGCGGCACTGGATGCCGATCTGGTCGAAATGAAGCGTGTACGGGCTAATGGTTTATGCTGCGGAGCAGGTGGTGGTCAATATTTTAAAGAACCAGAACCCGGCAAAAAGGATGTGAACGTTGAACGTGTTGAGGAAGCGCTCAGCACTGGGGCCGATACCATTGCTGTAGCTTGCCCATTTTGTATGACTATGATGTCGGATGGCGTTAAGAATAAGAACCGCGAAGATTCTGTTCGTGTATTCGACATCTCGGAACTCATCGCCCAGGGGCAAGGGCTTTAAAAAAATGATGAATGATGAATGATTTTGGCTGTTAAATCATTCATTATTCATCATTCATCATTCATCATTTTCTCTATGTACATCGATTTTGATAAACTGCCTGATACTGCCCGCGTTTGGGTTTATCAGGCAAATCGTCCGCTTACGGATGGCGATATAAAAACGATTGAGGCCGCTTTGCAGCCAGCCTTGAGTCAATGGGCAGCACACGGTCAACCATTGTTAACCTCAGCTAAAGTGGTTGAAAATCGTTTTGTTGTAGTTGGTGTTGATGAAGGCTACAGCTTACCCAGTGGTTGCTCGATCGACTCGTCCATGCGGACAATACAGGAGATTGGCCGTCAAATTTCAGTCGATTTTTTCGATCGTTCGGCGGCTGTTCAATTAGCCAACGGCACTGTACAGACAATTGCATTGCCAATGATCAAAGCAGCTGTTGCAGACGGCGCTATAACACCCAATACGCCTGTGTTTAACACACTGGTGAAAACGAAAGCGGAGTTTTTGGCAGATTGGCGTATTAATGCTGCCAACTCCTGGCTTAAACGGTATTTTAAGACGATAGACGCATAAATAACCAGTTAATAGGTAAAGCCGGTCAAATTCTACCCACTAGAGTAGAATTTGACCGGCTTTAACGTTGTCTTATGTAAGAACGTTCACTGCCAAATCGTCATATTGACTAACTTTGCGCATTCTTTTTCAACAAAGGATTAATTTTTGTAGTAAGAAGTTTACGATGCTCAGCGAATCTGATTGTGTAATTATTGAATTCGTTGGTCATAGCCGATAGGAAACGGCGATTAACTCTTACTTTTATGGCGACTATTCCCGAAGTTATGTCAGATACGCCAATTCGCGACGACGACCAACTGGTACCCGACAGCGACCCGACCGAACAAACCTCGGCCGATACGCCTGCTCGTGGTTATTCCGACGCGCAGAAATACCAGATTTTCAATAAGGAGTTCATGCCCCACATTGACTCCATGTACAACTTTGCTTTTCGGTTGACAACCGACGAGGACGATGCGAACGACCTCGTACAGGATACGTACCTAAAAGCGTTTCGATTTATTTCGTCTTTTGAGCAAGGAACTAACGCCAAAGCATGGCTGTTTCGGATTCTGAAGAACAGTTTCATTAACGATTATCGGAAAAAAAGCAAAGAACCTGCCAAAGTAGATTATCAGGATGTAGAAACAACCTATAATTCTGAAGACGCAGAATCTGAGCATACGGTTGACTTACGGGCCGAATCTGTTTCCGACTTAATTGGCGATGAAGTGGCAACGGCTTTAAACTCGTTGCCAGTGGATTTCCGAACAGTCATTATCCTCTGCGACATCGAAGGGTTTACGTATGAGGAAATGGCAAAAATTTTGGATATCCCAATAGGTACGGTTCGCTCTCGATTACACCGGGCTCGTAACCTATTGAAAGAAAAATTGCGTGATTACGCGTCTTCGATGGGCTATAAAGAAGAAAATGAAGAATAAACCGAACTTTTTATAAGCCTAAATTGGTTCTGCTAATAACTTAATGGTATTATTATTCTTGGAATAAATAAAACTTTTCCAATGCAAACCTCGTTGCCGTCATCAGCTTCATCCAGTGGTAAGCCCGACATGAAAGAACATTGTAATCACAGCGCCGACTGCCTGAAGATGATTCAGTTGATTCTGGATGGAGAAGCTACAGATCAACAGCTTGTCAGAGTGAAAGCGAACCTCGAATCATGCAGACCCTGCATTGAGATGTATCAGCTTGAAAAGGAAGTGAAAGAGTTATTGACGAAGCGCATGGAGAAACGATGCTGCCCCGAGCAACTAGTTGCAACGATTAAATCCCGAATCCTGAGTTTCAGCTAAGAGTAATCAACGTAATTGGGGTAATTAAGGAAGCGCTTACGAAAGCAGCCTTAATTACCCCAATTACTTTTTTAATTAACCAACCCATCATCCACTGTGGACGGTAAACTTATTATTTTTTCAGCCCCCTCTGGTTCGGGCAAAACCACGATTGTTAAACATTTGCTGGCCGAGAATGCAAATCTCGGCTTTTCTATTTCGGCTTGCACCCGCGACCGGCGGGGACGTGCCGAGGAAAATGGCAAAGATTATTACTTTTTGACTCCTGAAGATTTTAAGCATAAAATTGATGCCGATGAGTTTGTTGAATGGGAAGAAGTCTATACGGGCGCTTTCTACGGTACGTTGAAGTCTGAAATTGAACGCGTTTGGGCAACTGGTAAGCACGTTTTGTTTGATGTGGATGTACAGGGAGGGCTGAAGCTGAAAAACTTCTATGGCGATAAAGCGCTGGCCGTTTTTGTAAAAGTACCGGATGAAGAAACTCTCCGCCAGCGCCTGATTGGACGTGGTTCCGAAACCGAAGAAAGCTTATCCCGACGCTTATTTAAAGTACACTTTGAAATGAGCTTTCAGGATCGTTTCGATGTCATTTTAATGAACGATGATTTAGAAACGTCGCTCCAAAAAGCCCAGAAACTGGTCAATGACTTTGTAAACGAAAACAAAGTACCTGCCAAAGCGACGATAATTTAACAGTATTAGAAACGAGTAGCGAGGAGTGAGAAGGGCTGACGCAAAACCAGATAGGTGGCGGAGCTACTATTCTCGCTCCTCGCTCCTCGCTCCTCGCTCCTATGAAAATCGGTCTATTCTTCGGTTCATTTAACCCCATTCATATCGGGCACCTAATTATCGCAAATACGATGGCGACCACAACTGATCTCGAACAAGTGTGGTTTGTAGTGTCACCCCAGAATCCCTTCAAAAAGACTAAAAGTTTGTTGCACGAGTTCGACCGACTCGATATGGTAGAGCGAGCCATTGCCGATAATAGTCGCCTGAAAGCCACGAACATCGAGTTTTCGATGCCCAAGCCGAGCTACACAATTGACACGCTGGTACGGTTGAGTGAAAAGTATCCACAGCATACCTTCCGCTTGATTATGGGCGAGGATAATCTGGAGCAGTTTGCCAACTGGAAGAACTACGACAAGATTCTGGAATACTACGGCTTGTATGTTTATCAGCGCCCCCGAGCTGTGGAAAGCCCCTTTAAAACGCACGCCAACGTCCGAATCATCGAAGCACCATTGCTGGATATTTCAGCAACGTTCATTCGAGAAAGCATTCGTGCGAATCGATCCATACGGTACATGGTGCCTGAAGTTGTGGAAGAAATGATCGAGCGGAAGAAGTTTTACGTGTAACGCGGACATCCTGTCCGCACGTATGCCTATTAGACATCCCTTATCCAGTACGGGCAAGATGTCCGCGTTACTCAAGGCAAACCATACTGAAACGTAACCTCGGTGGCCAGCCCGATAGCACTCATACGAATAGCCACCGAACGACTATTGGATTTCACACCAGGTTGGTCGCAGTGGGGGCCTTTTTCCAGAAAGTAGATGTAAAACTTCTGGTTACGATCGGCAATCTGGTTGATGTCTGGCCGGCCGAGGAGTTCGCCGATGGTGTTGGTTGTTTTGCCTTTCAGATTTTGTATTTCAGCTCTGAAATCGGGTATGAGCGTAGCCCGAACGCCATTACAGCCTCCCCGGTCACCACGCCATTTTTTCAGGTCTAACTTACCAAATTGGTCAGGAACGGAGCTACATTCCGACAAACTAATTACCAGAAGGAAGGTAGCAAACAAACGCATTAGAGATCTAGCGAAAATTTCGCTCTTTCGCTCTTTCATTCTTTCACTCATTGTTCATTGTAAAGTACCTGCAACAAAGTCTGACCAACGGCCTTCAAGGTTGCCCGATCAATATTACTCATGTTATCTTCGGCAGTATGCCAGGCTGGAAAGAAACCTCCTGTCGCGATGTTGGTATGAATAATGTCGATCATCGGAATCTTGGCGATCGTATTAGGGGCCACGTGATCATCGGTGATTTGGCCACCGGGCGTATCGACAAAATATTGACTGTAGCCTGCACGGCTAGCCGTTTGCCAAACATTATTAACAACCGTAGGGGCAAACTGCATCGACAATCCTTCTTTGGCAAACGTAGCTCCCTTGGCCCCAACCATATCCAGCAAAATGCCGAAATAAGCCGAGTAACCGGGTTTATGCAGGTTTTTGGACCAATAACGAGACCCTAAACAGAAGCCAATATAATCGAATTGATTACCGCTGGCCTGTTCAAAATCGTTGCTGGCTTTTTCGCCGTTGCCCCAATCTTCGGCGTCGAAGAAAATAATATCGATTCCTACGGTTGGTTTTTGCTGACTTTGTTGGATACTACGAGCCAGTTCGAGCAGAACACCGACACCACTAGCCCCATCATTAGCCGCTGTAACAGGCTTTGTTTGGTCCGCTTTGTCCTGATCCTGATCGGCATGAGGGCGTGAATCCCAGTGCGATGCCAGCACAATACGCTTGGTTGCAGTTGGATTGATACTCCCAATAATATTACGGGCATTCAGTTTCTTACCATCCCAGGTATTTGCCACAAATGTTTGCTCGATAACCGTACAGCCGAACTGCTTCAGCTTAGCCGCCAGGTAATTCCCTGTCTGAACGTGGGCAGGCGTGTTTGGTACGCGCGGCCCGAACTTCACTTGTTGATCAACGTAGGTATAAGCAGAATCGGCATTAAAAGCCGGTGCCGTAGCAGTAACAGCTTGCTCAGCGGTTTTTGTCGTATCGCTTTGCGACTGCTTGGTGCGACAGGCACTTGTTGAGAGTACTACAACTAAAAAGGCAAGGAGGATTTTTTTCATGATAGTGCAACATGACCTACTAAAGCCGGGATGTCATGCTGTAAAAACGATTTACTATCGGTTTTGTGTACCGGTCCGCAAAAATACCGAAAAGTCGGTCGTTTAAATAGTTAGATGGTGAGAATGAATAGGTGAAAAAAAGCGAAGAGGCTCGACTGTAACTCGTCAAGCCTCTTATATAGATATATGATGCAGTGGGAATTAAGCTATTGCATAGCCAGATAAAGCACGTTTATAAGGTGGTTGAAAGGCTAATACAATATCAGTCTTAGCGATACCCCGACGCTCCAATTCGCCTACTAAATCAAAATCCGTAGCATCTTCCTGGACCCAAATTTTTCCTTCCCGGATGTCAAGGTGGAACACAGGGTAATAGACTCGTTTGCCATTTTCCCAGCCAATTGTCAAAATTTGATAATGATCACGTTCTGAGTCTAAAATAAGCTGCTCCTCGATTTGATCACCGCCGACAGTTATAGCAGGTGCATTCGCGTAATTAGTCAATAACTCCGTAATGATATTCCGGTACTTTTTCAGCGTGTTATCCATTGCAGAATTCGTTTAGTCACTGTATCAAAAACAAGTAGTGAAACGGAATCACTCTCAAGAAGTTGAGCAATAAGTGATTTCTGAAAAAACGATTGGAAGATATCGCTATCAATGGCTAAATACAATTTTCGGGATAGAGAATCTTCCGACAAACCTTTCCTATATACATCATACTGCCCTTTTGCTTCGTAGAAATCATTGAGTTTTGACTTGCTCAGAAAGCTTTTCACTTCTACTGCAATATACTCAGCACCCCGTTCTGCAGCTAGTACTTGCTCAGCAGCCAAATCAATTTCCATCCGCAATCCACCTGATTTCAGAATCAATGGATCATTTGTAATAAGCCAGCCGTCTGCTTCTAGTGCTTCTCTGACTGCTTGATGAAATAAATCGCGTGCCATACCAGTTTTGAGACTTACTCTTCATAAGCCCAGTCGATCTGGTGCTTCATGTCTTTGATAGCCAGGCCTTGCGCTTTGAAATAGGAGCGGATCTGATCGACTTTGTCGTATTGACGTTGCTCCTTATATTCACGATAAAGAGTCAGTAGCCCTTCCAGAATAGGTTGATTGTCAGTGCCTTCTTCTTTCAGGCCTAGCACCTCAGTCATGAACGAGATGAACGACTCTTTCAGCAGAGTAAATACCTCTTCGCCAAGGACTGCTGCCTGAAGTTGGTTCAGATAGAGCATGTTGACGTATTTTAGCAGAGTAAACAATTGAGCAATGCCGACGGCCGTATTGAGATCATCGTTCATCGCTTCGTAAAACTGCTGAACTGTCTGACGAATCTCTTTCTGTTTTTCTTCGCTTACCGTAGCCGTCTCATCCGCCGAGTAGGTCAGCGTTTTAATAATGCGCAAGCCATTGGCTAATCGACGATAGCCTTTCTGGGCGGCTTTAAGGGCATCGTTCGAAAAGTCGAGTGTGCTGCGGTAGTGCGATTGCAACATGAAAAACCGAACCGTCATCGGGCTATAGGGCTGATCGAGCAGGGGATGATTGCCTGCAAACAACTCGGCGGGCAGGAATGAGTTACCCAGCGACTTCGACATTTTCTGGCCATTGACGGTTAGCATGTTCGAGTGCATCCAGTACCGAACGGGATCAATACCACTCAAGCCATCTCCCTGTGCAATTTCGCATTCGTGGTGAGGGAATTTCAAGTCCATTCCACCACCATGAATATCGAATTGTTTGCCCAGGTATTTGGTACTCATGCAGGTGCACTCCAGGTGCCAGCCAGGAAAGCCTTCGCCCCAGGGCGAGTTCCAGCGCATAAGGTGTTCAGGAGCGGCCCGTTTCCAAATCGCAAAATCGAGCGGGCTGCGTTTTTCGGATTGCCCATCCAGTTCGCGGGTCTCGTTTAGCAAATCGTCCAGAATTCGGCCGGACAGCTTACCGTAATTCCCCCCACGCTTGTTGTAGGTTTCAATGTCGAAATACACCGAACCGTTTGATTCATAAGCTAATCCATTCGCGAGTAATGACTGAACTGCTTCGATCTGTTCCACCATGTGGCCAGTGGCCGTGGGTTCAATGCTGGGTGGAAAGGTGTTGAACTGCGCCATCACCGTATGGAAATCGTTGGTGAAGCGCTGTACAATTTCCATCGGCTCAACTTTTTCCAGTTTGGCCATCCGTCCGATTTTATCTTCGCCTTCGTCGCCATCGCCAACCAAGTGGCCAACGTCGGTCAGGTTGCGGACGTACCGTACTTTATAACCGATAAAGGTTAAGTACCGATAGAGTGTATCGAAGGTGAGGAACGTACGGACGTTGCCCAGATGAACATAATTGTAAACCGTCGGGCCGCAAACGTACATGCCTACGTACGGTGCATTGATCGGTTCGAATAGTTCTTTTTTACGCGAAAGCGTATTGTATAAGTGAAGCGGTTGCATTGGTAGATTGACTATTTCGGGAATACTACAAAAGGAATTGAGTTGCCGGATCGGCATCTATAGGCGAGATAAAGCGTTCAGCGACAACAGCATGTCGATAAAGCAAGGTTTTCCTTAAGTAGCATAGCAAAAATGATACTGTTCATGAGGGCGAAGTTACGGATTGTTCGTTGTAAAACGCTAGCTCATCTACACGACCCGTAGCTTTTGGCTATATTCGCGTTTTGTTTTTACAAATCGCCCGCTTAGGCTCAGGGATGCAGGTAGTTGAAGTGGGCACAAATGCCCAATATCAGAAAGAATTTATTCAGTTTCCCGTCCGTCTCTATCGCAACGATCCCAATTGGATTCGTCCGCTGGATAACGACGTTGAGGAAGTGTTCGATCCAGTCCGCAACAAGCGGTTTGAGCATGGCGAATGTGTTCGGTTTTTGTTGCTAAACAACAAATCCGAAACCATCGGGCGAATAGCCGCATTCATCGATCACGAAATTGCGAATCTCGACAACGACCAGCCGACGGGTGGCGTTGGTTTCTTTGAATGCATCGAAGACCAACAGGCTGCTTTTACGCTGTTCGATGCGGGGAAAACCTGGCTTCAACAGCGAGGTATGGAAGCTATGGATGGCCCAATCAACTTTGGTGACCGCGACCGCTGGTGGGGTTTGCTGGTTGATGGGTTTGACCGGGAGCCGAATTACTGCATGCCGTATACAAAGCCATATTACATCCCGTTTTTTGAGAATTATGGTTTTAAGGACTACTTCAAGCAGTTCACGTTTGGGATTCCCACAACCTGGTCGAAGTTAGTCGATATGTCGCAGGCGGTGAAAGACCGCGCCCGGCGTATTTATGAAAATCCGGATTACAGTTTTCGGACGATTGATAAAAAGCAATTACCCGCAGCGGCTGAGCAGTTCCGACATATCTATAATGCTGCCTGGGGTGGCCATAGTGGCGTTAAGGAAATGTCGGCGGCACAGGCACAGTTGCTGATGCAGAAACTAAAGCCGGTTATTGACGAAAAGATTATCTATTTCGCCTATTATCAAGGCGAGCCAGTCGCTTTTTTCGTGTGTCTACCCGAATTAAACCAGGTATTCAAACACGTAAACGGCAAGCTTGATCTGATTGGGAAGCTGAAGTTTTTGTGGCATATGCTGCTGAAGACGAACCACAAAGCGTTTGGGGTTGTGTTTGGTGTAGCGCCTGAGCATCAGGGAAAAGGCGTTGAAGCGGCTATTGCCCTTCGAATGCCCCACGAAGCCGATCATAATCCGAACTTCCAGTACACCGAATTAGAAATGAACTGGGTCGGTGATTTTAACCCAATCATGGTTCGCTTTGTGAGTCAACTGGGTTCAAAAATCGTCAAAACACACATTACGTACCGCAAACTTTTCGACGAAACCAAACCATTTAAACGCTGCCCGGTTATTGGGCGGAAGAAATAAATTTATGGTATTTGGTATAAGGTTTTTGGTTTACGGTGGGCTGACACATGAATTGCTTATGCGTCAGCCCACCGTAAACCAAAAACCTTATACCAAATACTAACCATTACAAACCAAGAAATAAATGAGCTTAGTAACTGTTGGTTCCGTCGCATTCGACGCCCTGGAAACCCCGTTCGGTAAGACCGACAAAATCATCGGCGGTGCTGCCACGTATATCACCCTTTCGGCTTCGTACTTCACGAAAGAAAATAATCTGGTTGCGGTCGTGGGCGACGATTTTCCGCAGAGCATGATTGACGATCTCAATCAGCATGGAATCAATACCGAAGGTCTGGAAATTCGGAAAGGGGAAAAGACCTTTTTTTGGTCGGGTAAGTACCATAACGACATGAATAGCCGCGACACCGTTGAAGTGCAGCTAAACGTAATGGAACACTTCGATCCGATCATTCCCGATTCGTTTCAGGATTGTACGTACCTGATGCTGGGAAATACGGCTCCATCTATTCAACAAACTGTAATTGAGCGATTGCATAAACGGCCTAAGCTTATTGTGCTCGATACCATGAACCTCTGGATCGAAATCGCTAACCCTGATTTGATGAGTTTGCTCAAACTGGTTGATGTGCTGGTTGTTAATGACGAAGAAGCTCGTCAACTAACGCACGAATATTCGTTGGTGCGCGCTGCCGCTAAAATTCGGTCGATGGGCCCTCAAACGGTCATTATCAAGAAAGGCGAACACGGCGCTTTGTTATTTAACGAAGATCAGATCTTCTTTGCTCCAGCGTTACCGCTTGAAGAAGTCTTTGACCCAACCGGTGCGGGCGATACCTTTGCTGGTGGATTCATTGGCTATCTGGCCAAAACCGATGACATCTCGTTCGATAACATGAAACGGGCAATTATTTACGGTTCGGCAATGGCTTCGTTCTGTGTTGAGAAATTTGGTACTGAACGGATTATGAATTTAACTCAGGAGGAAATTCAGGCGCGGGTAAGCGAATTTGTGACGCTATCCGCTTTTGGACTGGTCTAAAGTATAGCTGATAATAAACGAACAAGCCGCTGGTAAGTTACCAGCGGCTTGTTCGTTTATTGGTGGATTCAGTTCGAGCGTGTTACGCAAAGAAGGGCGCAACAATGCCTAAAATAGTAGGTTTGTCTAACGGCTCATCAAAGGCCTGCATTACCATAGCAGGAGTTATCCGGCTGTCACCTGCCAATGCGGCAGCTAGATCGACACCCGCCTGAACGGTGTTTTCTTCCCCTTTGTAGCTAGCATCAACTACAGATGGAAGACCCTGCAAAGCAGCCGTGCCGCCTGTGATCCAGCCTTTCTGACCACGCATATAGCGTACATTAGCTGCGTGAGCTGCCTCTGTAGCGTGAATTTGCAAAGCTACCTGCAAAATAGCGGGTGCTGCCTGTAAATTACCTGCCTGACCTTTATAAGCACGAACACCGGTATCTTCAAACGTCTGAGCAATAGCCGAGAACGTAGCGAAATTGGTAAATGTATCCGTAAATGTGCCTTTTGCCGAGAAATCAAACTTAGGCATTGGAATCGCATCTGCACCCAATACCGTTTTTAACAGCCGAACGTGTACTTCTTCGTGTTGACGAATCAGTTCAAAGGCTGGCCGATAATTGACCGGAATCATGGATAGATTGCGACCGTAGTTGTAAAAATTGAATTCCAGATACTCTAATGCAAGTGCAAAATTGAGTACATCTTTCACACCTTGCGGTAATGAGCTAGACTGCCCATAGGACTTAGTCAAAGCTGAAGCCATAATGGCTGGAGCAGCTGCGGCAATCGTTTTTTTGGTCAGAGAGCTAAATAATCCCCGACGAGAAACATGGGCTAAGCGGTCAAAGATCTCGCCATCCACTTTCTCAATTTCGCTGAATAAGTTTTGTAAGTTCATTGGAGTTGAGTGGTTTATGCGAGGCTTTTAACTAAGGCGCTTGCGTCAAGTGTTTCAAGGATATATTTCTGTGCAATAGGGAGCACAAATGTTGGCTCATAAGCCAGGTGTAAGCCCGTATCGCTGGTAACAATTGTTGGACCCGCGAAGGCGTCAGAATAAGGATACTGCAATTCGCGAAGAATAGAGTGGTGGCGAGTTTCAACCGATACAATTTTACCCGCCAGTGTCAGATAACTAGCATCTTTGATGTACTTACCAGCACCGTTGTAAGCACCTACGCCTGTTTTTTCGAAGGCTTCTGCATTGGCAATTACATCTGCACGATTGTTAAAATCAATGCTAGAGAAATTGAACGTCAGATCTGGTACGTTGGCCGCTGTTCCAGCACCTACTGCTGCTTTGAAAAGCGCACGGTGGATAATTTCATGGCCGCGGATGTCATTCCATAAGGCCATGTCTGCCGAAGACATGTTAGGGTAAGGTTTCGCAAGCACCATTTCATAGAAAGCAGCTTCGAGCTGTTCTAGTACATAAGCGAAAGCAAGCACACCCGCATCACCAGTAGGAAGGGCGACAGTTGTGCCGGCAGCACGAGCACTTCCTGTTGGATTAACGAAAGCTTCGTCCCCTTTAGAGCAAGCTGTGAGTAGTCCGCCAGTTACGGCTGCCGCTCCAGCTACCCGCAGAAACGACCGGCGACTAGCTGCCGAAGATGGCGTTTCGGGCCGATTAGTAATGTTTTCCATTGAGCAAAATAGTTAGGTGATTTGTTGTCTTAGTTATTTGGCAACCAAGGTGATGTACCTACGCGCTCATCTGGAATAAGGATTTTTTAAATTTTAGAATAAGGTATAAATCCAACTCTGCGATAATGCTAATGGGCTATTATTATATATATCACGCTTATTTGGCTATTATTTTTTGAAATATTATTGAAAAAATACAAAATGCTTTTCGCCGAAAATTAGAACTATAAGCAAGCTATAGTTGCTTGAGAGGTGGGCTGAACGGTTTTGGGCGTGGCGTTTCCATCCAAAATAAATGATTCCCAAACTGCTCAATATGACTAATTTTTTCTGGACTACTGGCTTGAAGGACTCACCGTTTAGCCAGGTAAACCATAGGCCGAATGCGCCCCAGCTGAGCAAGAATACCGCGAGCAGGATAACCGAATATTTTCTTAGGGTACTCGCCATAAAAATGATAAATGAGCCACAAAATAGCCTTATTTTCAGGCATTATTAAGCGCTGTAACTATGTCATCATTTGCGAATCAGGTTGCTTTTATAACGGGTGCTGGCTCAGGAATTGGTAGGGCAACAGCATTGGCTTTTTCTAAGGCAGACGCAACTGTCGTTGTCGCCGAAATTAATGAATCTAGTGGCCGAGAGACAGTTGAATTAATAACGAAACAAGGTGGTAAAGCAATCTTTATTCTTTGTGATGTTATTGACTCAGAACAGGTTAAAAAAGCTATCTATCAAACTGTTCATTCATTTGGTCGTCTGGATATTGGTATTAATAATGCCGGAATCGGCGGTAAATTTGGCAAGTTACTCGATCAAACAGAACAGGACTTTAATAAGATAATGGCGATAAATGTTGGTGGAGTATTTTACGGCATGCAAGCCCAGATTCGCCAAATGTTAACGCAAAAAAGCAACCCTACGGGTGGCAAAATTGTGAATGTGTCCAGTATTGCCGGCGTTCGGGGAATGCCGATGGGTGCACCTTATAGTGCCTCCAAACACGCCGTAATTGGACTGACAAAAACGGCGGCTCTGGAATATGTGAAGCATCATATCCGAATCAATGCTGTGTGTCCTGTGTACACGCATTCGCCTATGGTGGATGAACTCATTAGTACAGCACCGGGTATGGAAGAACGGATGCGCCGAATGGTTCCGATGGGCCGTTTTGGCGAACCGGAGGAGATTGCCCAGACTATTTTGTGGCTTTGTTCAGACGAAAACGCATTTGTTACCGGGCAGGCACTTCAAATTGATGGCGGCTTAACGGCTGGGTAAGTTTAGGGTTCGATTCGCCAACTCATCGATCATTGCTGGGACCTCCGGTTCTCCTTTAAAAAAGGCGCCCCGTTTACCCCTCGTTAACGCCCAACGGTGCAGCCAGGAGATGCCGCCTTTTCCATAAAAATGATCTACCGATTGATAGGCGTTGTCAGTTAATGCCTGCTCCAGCGACACAAACGTATATCCCTTCTGCTTGAGTCTGGTCAGCAATTCACCCAGGAAATCAGCGTTGATCGTGTTGGCATGAAGTAGCAATGTCTGCGAAATCTGCCGATTGAAAAGGGAATCACTCTGGGCTTCGTAATAAGCCACGCAGTTGAGCATATACGTCACGTACTGCTTGCCAACCTGAGTGGCTAACGTAGTGTCGCCCAGGAGTATCGCATTATCGTAAGCGCCCGAAAATAACCAATCCGAATTGTCGATAGTAACAGGCGCTTCCAGATAAGCTCGTTGTTGCAAAAAATGCTCTAGTGAATCTTTTTTGGCTTGCGTATCACCTTTGCGTAGATAAGGATGTCTGAAATAGCGAAAGGGTTTGCCTCGTTGTTGAACAAGGTTCTTCACAATCTGCTCACCACCAACGATATCCGCTTTTGATTCGCTAAACGAAATAAGATTGTAGTCTTTATGGGCAAGTGTATGATTTCCTAATTCAAAGCCAGCATCGAGCCATAATTTTAATAGGTTGATCTGGCTTGAATCGGGTTGACGATTGGCCAGTAACGAATTGCCAATGACAAATCCAATTGCCGGAACCTGAAACGTTGTGCAGTGCGAAAGTAGTTTTTTAGTTAACTGGAATCGGCCTGGCGGGGATCGATAAACCTTTGATACAGTTGGCAGATCATCAATGGTAATGGCTATTTTTTTCTGCGCCTGTGCCGTGTATGCTAGAAAAAATATCAGAATGATCAGTAAACGCATGGGCTGAAACAAGCTAGGAACTGTATTGGCCCAACCATTCTTCTTCTTTCGCCCGCATCTGGGCAGCTTCTTCATCGGTTTTATCGCCATAGCCACACAAATGTAGCAGACCGTGAGCCAACACGCGTCGCATTTCCTGCTCAGCCGATACGCCTAATTGGGTAGCATTGTCGGCAACTCGCTCGACACTGACGAAAATATCGCCTTCGATTTTATCGTCTTCCTCGCTCTGATCGAACGTAATGATGTCGGTATAATAGTCGTGCTGAAGGTAATCGCGGTTAACCTGTAGCACATGCTCGTCGGAGCAAAAAATATAGTTTAAGTCCCCCACGGCAAAGCCTTCCCGCTCAACCTGTAGCTTCAGCCACTGGCGGGTTACTTGCTTCTTCGGAAGCTTATAAGGCACATCTTCATTAAAAAAGCGAATCATAAGGTCAGACTATCAATCGTTTGTGTAAAAGACTGAACAGCAAAATTAAGGCGATTGGTCAAATTAATTTCGTTAGGTCAGGCCAAACGTATCGATAAGCCTCGGACGAGCCACCGTCTGGGGTTTCGTGCGTAACTAATTCCTGATTGACTCCGTCCAGGTGCTCATAAAATTTTTGCGCACTGGTATTTTGCCTCAATACCCATAAATAGAATCCTGATTTAAGGTTTTTCGTATAGACCCACTGCGCTGCCGATTTAATCAGAACAGTGCCAATTCCGTGGCCTTTCTGCTCGGCGTGAACGTGCAAGTTGTCGAGCAGTGCCCCATACGTAGGGTCTTCATCGGCATAGGTACAGGAAAAACCACACACCTGACCTTCCGATTCGGCTACGATAATGTGCTGATTTGGGTCGGGTTGATTCAATCGACTGTACCAGGTTGCTCGTCTATTTTCAAGTACGGGGCCATCTAAAAACTCATCTCTCCAAATACCTCTGTAGTTTTGTTGCCAACTAAGGCTATGCAACTGAGCAATCTGCTCGGCATCGGTAGGAGTCGCTTCTCGATAAGTAATCATAGCCCCGTTAAACGTAGTCGGGCAAAGATAAAAAGCCCGGTATTGCTTTACGAATTCACCCTACAATTATGAATCAGTTTATGAAAGCAATTTATCTCGAAGGCATTCACCAACCTGTTCAACTGATTGATGCGCCAGTTCCTACTGCTGGCCCCGGTGAGGTACTGATTAAACTACAGGCTGCTTCCCTGAATCATCGCGATGTATTCGTGCAGCAGGGGTTATATCCGGGAATCAAATTGCCGGTTATTCTGGGTTCTGACGGGGCCGGTGTCGTTGTCGATACGGGCGAAGGTGTCGATCCGGATTGGCAGGGTCAGGCGGTTATTATCAATCCGGCCATGAATTGGGGCGATAATCCGAAGTTCTACGGTGCTGATTTTCAGATTCTGGGCATGCCTACCAATGGTACGTTTGCTGATTATGTTGTTGTTAACAGTCGATATATTCATCACAAACCGCAGCATCTGACTTTCGAGCAGGCGGCTGCATTGCCGCTGGCTGGTTTAACGGCCTGGCGAGCACTCATGACAAAAGCAGGGTTGAATCAGCGTGGTGTGAATGGGCCAGAAAAGGTATTGATTACGGGGATTGGTGGAGGGGCCGCTTTGTATGCCTTGCAATTTGCCGTAGCCGTTGGGGCTGAAGTCTGGGTTACGTCGGGTTCTGATGAAAAATTAGAAAAAGCGAAAGAACTCGGTGCCACGGGCGGAGTCAATTATCGTCAGGACGACTGGCATAAAGCTTTAGTAGCGCAAGCCAGAGCCGGAAAACAAGGCAATCCAGCCGGAGGCTATTTCGACGTCATCATCGACAGTGCAGGGGGCCCTGGTTTCGCTAAACTCATTGATGTGGCAGCTCCGGGCGGCCGAATTGCTTTCTTTGGTGGAACAACAGGCGCTATTACCAATATTATTCCTCCCAAAGTATTTTTCAAACAGCTCTCCATTTTCGGGACAACCATGGGTACCGAAAGCGAGTTTGCCGACATGATCAAGTTGGTAAATGATCAGCAGATTGTGCCCGTTTTAGACGAGATTTTTCCGCTTGCTGCTATCGAAACGGCCATGACTAAAATGGAGACGGGCAAGCAATTCGGTAAAATTATTCTCTCAATAGATAGCTAATCGGTTGCCATATTAACGTAGGGTTAACAGATGTACCTATTTATTCGAAAATTCAGCAGTAATATTTTCTTAAATCGAAGTTATCCACAATCAACATGTGGATAACTAACGACTTACACACATTTTCGTAATTAGCCCTTTAAAACGACTCATCATTCAATAGGGACGATTTACCTTTGTAGCATGGCTACATTGACGCACTCAGTTGCCCAGCTAGTATCAGAACGATTAGCAGTTTATAAACACAGAGGCCTGCTTCGTCAACTCCGAACAGCCGATGGTTTAGTCGATTTTTGCTCGAACGATTATCTGGGTTTTGCCCGGTCGGCCGAACTAAAGGCGGCTATCCAAAAAATAGATAAAGCACAAAAACGTGCTCGTACTGGCGCTACTGGATCGCGGTTATTGGCAGGGCAAACTACCCTGGCTAATGTGGTTGAAGAAGAACTAGCTCGATTTTACGGTACCGAAGCCGCGTTGATTTTCAATTCGGGTTACGATGCCAATCTGGGTTTACTGTCCTGCCTACCCCGAAAAGGAGACACCCTTCTGACTGACGAGCTGATCCATGCCAGTATGATTGATGGTGCCCGACTCAGCTATGCAACCCGCCATCGCTTTCGGCATAATGACTTACAGGATCTGGAAGATAAACTTAAGCAGACGAACGAGCCGCCTTTAGAAGGACAGGTGTTTGTGGCCGTGGAATCCATTTACTCGATGGATGGCGATGCGGCCCCTTTGCGTGAAATAGCCGACCTCTGTGATCGTTATCACGCGGCTTTAATTGTCGATGAAGCTCACGCAACTGGTCTTTATGGGTCAAATGGAGAAGGATTAGTGGTTGCCTTAGGTTTGCAGGATCGAGTGTTTGCCCGCGTTCATACATTCGGGAAAGCGTTGGGCGTTCATGGAGCGGCCGTGGTTGGACCAACTGTTCTGCGAGACTACCTCATTAATTTTGCCCGCCCATTCATCTATACAACAGCCTTGCCTCCACACAGCCTGCTCGCTATCCGTTGTGCACACGTGTATGTAACAACAAATACTGCAAACCGGACTCAGTTGTATAAGCGGCTTACGTATTTCCGCCAGCGTGTCAGCGAATTGTTGCCGGATGCCACCTGGACAAACAGTCAATCGCCGATACGATGCTTGCTTGTTCCCGGAAACGACAGTGCTCGTTATGTGGCAAGCGAGGCTCAAGCCATTGGCTTAGATGTGCGAGCTATTCTAAGTCCAACCGTTCCAGTTGGTCAGGAGCGGTTGAGGTTGTGTATCCATTCCTTTAATACGAACGAAGAAATTGACCAGCTATTAACGATTTTACAAAAGGCCTTATTGGGCTAACTCAACGTATAAATTTATCCATGTCGCATCAAATCATTGTTGCCGGAATTGGCACAGAAATAGGGAAAACGGTTGCATCAGCCGTATTGGTAGAAGCCCTGAAAGCCGATTACTGGAAACCCATTCAATCAGGAGAATTGACAAATTCTGATACAGATGTTGTTCGCGGATTGGTCAGCAATCCGACCTCTCAGTTTCATCCAGAAGCCTACCGATTGACACAACCTTTATCTCCGCATGCTGCTGCCGAGATAGATGGGGTGGTAATTGATTTATCCAAAATCAGTTTACCCGAAACAGACCAAAGTCTGATTATCGAGCTGGCTGGGGGCTTAATGGTGCCGCTGAATAACCATGATCTAAACATTGATCTGGTAAAGAAGATGGGCTTGCCCGTTATCCTGGTTTCCCGAAATTATTTAGGGAGCATTAATCACACCCTTCTATCGGTCGAAGCCTGTCGAAGTCGGAATATTCCGCTTCTGGGAATTCTGTTCAACGGGCCAACCGTTGAGACTACAGAGTCATTTATTTTGTCTTATACCGGGCTACGCTGCCTTGGACGAATAGGGCAGGAGGAGATTGTAGATAAGGAGGTTATTCTAAAATATGCTGACTTATTAAGCCTGACAGACCTATAAGCCGGGCCGTAGGGGAGAGTGGTTTATAGGTCTGAAAATCACCAGGTTTTTATCAGTTCATCGAATCGCTCTAAGAGAAATTTAGCGGTTGGTCCTGGATTACCGTCGCCAATTGTCAGTTCGCCAATCTGAACAATAGGAAGCACTTTCTTGGTCGAACTGGTTGTAAAGGCTTCACTAGCGTCATAAAGTTCGGATAGTAATACCGGACGCTCTTCGATCTGAAAGTCGTTTTGCGCTAGTTGAAGAATTGTCCGGCGGGTAATGCCGTGCAGAATATGCCGATTGGGCGTAATCAGGCGATCTCCTTTTACGATAAAGAAATTGCTTCGGCTCAACTCACTGATTTCCCCGCCTTTCTGATACAACAGATCGGATGCTCCAGCCGATTTAATGGCTTGTGCCATCAAAATCACTCGTTTATAGTCCGTGCTTTTCACTTCGGCCATCTCCCGAACATATTCGTCCAGAATAACTTTGATTCCCTTTTCATACTGAATCAACGGAGTTGGATGAATTGATTCAGTCAGAATAAGCAGATTTGGACGCTCAATTGAGATGCTATCGGCCGAATAGCCACCTGTCATTACAAACCGGAAGGCTATGTCAACGCCACCACTACGTTCGATCAAATCTAGCAGGATGTTATACGTTTCATCTTTGCCAAGAGGCAACGGTAAGTGCATCCGGGAAGCAGAATTCTGGAACCGCTCCCAGTACCAATCCCACTGAAAAGGACGCCCGTTGTAGGTTAGGAAATAATCGAACAAACCATAGCCCCGAAGCAGGCTGAGATCCGTAACCCCGACAGCAAGCTGGTCGGTAGGAGCGATAGTACCGTTGAAATAACCGTAATGCATAATGAAGCGTTGGAATTCCTAACCTCAAAGATAGGGCAAATGGGCTTATTATGCCCTGTGTAGAGCATAGAGAATAATAGCCCGTTTGTCATTTCGACCGTAGGGAGAAATCTCAAGTTTAACTAATGAGAAACTTGAGATTTCTCCCTACGGTCGAAATGACAAAAGTCAGCTTAGATTTTTCCACTGAAGGGTGTGCGTAACTTCAACCTATGAAATCGAGGTTTTCAGTGATGCGAGTACCCTGGTTGATTAGCGTATCCATGTATAAACGGATTCGCTGCTTCGCTATATCCAGATCGGTGTTATTGAGGTTGATGTTCAGTAAATCAATAAACCAGGGGGGCTTAACCTCACTTAACATATACACATCAGCGATTTCGCGGGCTATAGGCAGCGTGGTGGTTTTCGATGCGTCGTAGACATCCTTGTTGGCTGCTTTCAGGAGTTTATCATATTCCTGATCCAATAATTTTCGATATAACGCTTCGGAAAAAACTGTCCCGGCTTTTGTGCCGGTCTCTGGGTCATCCTCCGTAAGAATGGCTCCTTTGTGCATCCACTCCCATAGAATACTCAGACGAATTTCGCCAGTGGCCATGTCCTCCATCAGATACAGAATATCATCGTTACCGAAGAAATCGGCGGGTTTTAGGGCTGCTGCCTGCATGCCTTGCCCAAAAGCATTGCCATATTGTAAAGCAACACTCAACAGATTCCGCGCTCCCCGAATGTCGGTAGGGGCGGGTTCAATCAGGATCAGTCCATCGGCATCCTGCTGAGTGTAGGTAAGCCGTGGAAATTCTCGGCCTAGCTGATTGGCAGCACCCGCTTTTTCCCAAACGGGCCGCACAATGTGGACCATTTTCCAGTGTGCTACCCATTTCCCACTGGCTCCTTCGCGCTGTTCACGTTCGGCACCGGCCACCGCTTTTTTCATACTGGCCGAAACACCTTCTTCTGAACCTACAGGTATGTTGGGTTCCATGCCGCCCTGCCAAAGCGCGAAATTGCCGTTTTTGTCGGGCGTATTGACGGCCCGTCGGACGCGGTCTTCGTAATTGCGCATGTAGCCATAGGTCATGGTAATGGCTTCGATATTCGGATTGATAAAGGTTTTATCCCACGCCATCGCATCCGATACGCTATTGATATAATCCCAGCGACCCGTGTTGAAACCCACAAAATGCTTACCGAGAACGGCCCGAATTTCCATTAATTGATGGGTAGCTTCGAGCTGCTCAACGAGTACATAGACCTTTATCGTACCAATTTCGAGGCCAACATGATTTTCCAGGGCGCTTAGTAGCTCATTCCAAACGCCTGCTTCTTCGGCGGTCTGGATTTTCGGTAGATATAATACAATAGATGACCCCGCTTCCTGTAGCGCTTTATAATTATTGACGACATAAAGTGTGGCATCGACAATCGAAGCGGCTAGTGCCACGCCATTTGCATCGCGAATATGCCGATCATCGAGGTGAAGGCCGCGCGCCCGAAATATCTTGGTGGTAAAGTCAAGTTGGGTTTTCCAGTTGGCAATTGTTTCTCTTCCTAAAAAGGATTTTGCCCATCGATTCATTTCCGAAGCTACCTGTTCAGCCACGTTTAGAAACAACGGGTCTTTGTGAATCGCTAGTTTCAGATTTCGCTGGTTATCAAGCGACATGGTTGCGATTTGGCCGAGGGCATCTTCGCCGTCGAACATCCAGCCATCGGCACCTGAGAGCAGCGCATAAGCCACATTCCGGATACTATTTTCAACAGGGGCATTCGGTTTAGCCGCTGGGCCTGTTCCCTGAATCCACTGTCGTTGTAAATCAGCAGGGATAACAGCTCCTTCAAAATTTCCATTGCGGGCATCCTGAACGGTGATTGCCGTTCCGGGAATCGTACTCGCTGCATCAAGAAAATTGATTCTTGTTTGACTTTGCTGACGCATTGCTCTTCGTTGCATGCGCGTAGCCATAACATCTTTAATACGTGTATTGAAGTGGGCTAAGGCAGCCAGTGCCGCAAGGGCTTCGGTAGTATATACATCCTTGTAGATGTCCTGTAAATTATCCCGAATGCTAATGGCTTGGTCGTTCATACGTCTCAATCTACGGTTTAATTAAGGGTTCGGTTATAAAACCATCAACTCATTTTTGAAGCGTGCTGTAATTCGCTCTCTTTTGTAAGGCTTCTACGGCTGTTGCCAGATAAACCAGTGGAGCGTTCCAGTTGATGGCAATTTCGTTGGAGGCATAGGAGCAGGCATCGTCGAGATAAACTTCATCGGCAACCGTTGTTGTATAGCCAGTGCATTTATCCTGACGGGCTGCATTGGCATTTGTCCCACCCGATAATAAGCCCGGAACAGGTGCCTCGATACCGTCTGCTACGGACGGACGATGATGTGGGTGCTGAGGTGTTTTGCTGCCAAAACCGGTTACGAACGAATACCCTGTAGCGTTACGGCCAAGTAAGTAGTCGAGATTGCTCAAAGCGGCATCAAGATACGTTCGGTTGTTTGTTAACCGATACGCCTGGATCAAGGCAATACCCTGGTTGGCGGCAACTGCACTGCTTCCCCAAATAAAATCACCTGCCGATCTGCCCATCACCGTTTGAAAAGCCTGTTTATCCACACCTTCCCGAAGTTGATTGGCAAACTGAATCAGGCGATTGGTTAGTTGAGGCAAGTCCTTTTGACCTATTGGCGTCAGGTTTTTAGCTAACCGAGCGAATGAATAATAAGCTAATGTACGCACCTGCGACCATGAGGGGAGTGGCGTTTTCTCGTCAGGAAACAAGTTGACGGCGGTATAATACGTGTCGTCTTTCGTTGTCAAATAGAGTTCCGTTGCGGCCCAAATCCATTCGTCGCTGGCATCCCTATCTTCGTAACCGCCCGTTACAACATCTGGGTCGAATTGTCCGTTCATGGCATTCTGATCATAACGAGTATTCGGATTCTGCTTCGCCCATTGCCAGGCATGAACAGCTGCTGTTAGGCAGGAGTCGGCCAAACCAGGAAGCTCTCGATCATAAGGCCGAAGTACCCGACTTGCCTGCGCCATCACAGCGGCAAAGTCTAGTGTCGCAGTGATGCTTTTCTGAACAACGTAGCGATCTTTATCAGCCTTATCGGGCATGATCATTCCATCGAAACGCGCATTGGTCAGCTTATGGTAAACGCCCCCATCGGCTGGGTCCTGCATAGTTAACATCCAGCGAAGGTTCCATAACGATTCGTCCAGTAGGTCGGGCAGGTTGTTTTTACTTTCAGGAATATTAATGTTTATCGTACGACAGAAGTCAGGAAAGTCTTCATAAAGCGACAGCAACGTTCCCATCGTAATACCTGAGTTAACAATGTACTTGTTATAGTCCCCTGCATCGTACCAGCCACCTGGCGATGAAATAGTTGTTTCCGCCGGACGCGTAGCTGATGCTGCCGATGGATGAATCAGTACATGCGTATCGGGGTGCCCAGCGGGTCGGTGCCATTGGCCAGCGTAGGTTTCGGGTAATGAAGTGGAAGCTCGCTGGTAATAAAATCCTTTTAACGCCCCAATGGCCAGCGTACGATGTACGTTTGGCTGGATTGTAAATGGATAGGATTGGCCTAAACCGGGGATAACAAGTATGAATGTTCCGGTTGTGTGAAAAGCCGAAAAGTCAGCCGTTCGGGTTGTTTTACCAGAAATAGTGTTTTGCCGGGATTGGCTAAGCGTGCCTGAAAAAAAGACTTTCTTCCTGTCGGGTGTAGTTACCTGAAACGGGCCAGTAACATCCCCTAACACAATAGCCACTTTTGGGGCATTGGGGTAAAAACCGAGTTGATTCAGGCGAATGGATTCGGAAAGAGATTGGGCCTTAATGCCAATAGACAGTAGACTAACTAACAATAAACAGCAAACAATCCCTTTCCCGACGCTCATAACTAAGTAGTTGATTATCCTAAATCCTTAACGACCAGTTGTACGGTGTAGCGGCTTTTTTGCTCTAACAATAGCCGTTTGTTGACTAGTACCCGATCAATGGTTCCCTGATCGTAATACCGAATTGTAATCAGCTCCAGGTTATCGTTATAACTAACCCGGAAATCCTGCCTTAATTGCTCCAGTAAAGTCGGTACCCGGTCTGGATTGTTATCGACAACGACCGAAAAACTGATCGCTGTGTTTTGCATGAGGTTGATTTTCACGCCAGCCTGAGCAAAACGACCAAAAATGCGGCTTAAATTATCTTCGGCAATAAACGAAAAATCATTTGGACGAAGCGAAATTAAAACCTGATTGACCTTAAAAATAAAGGATGGTGTTGACAGGTGTTGCTCAAAATTACCGATAACGGTACCGGGGGCTTCTGGTTTTAGAAACGACCGGACATAAAGTGGTATGTTCTTGTTTTGTAGTGGTTTGATTGTTTTCGGGTGAATGACCGTAGCACCATAATAGGCCAGTTCAATCGCATCCTGATACGTCAGTTTATCTAACAAAATCGTTTCATCAAACCAACGTGGATCGGCGTTTAGTACACCCGGTACATCTTTCCAGATAGTGACGCTCTCGGCGTTAAGGCAATAAGCAAAAATAGCAGCGGAATAATCGGACCCATCGCGACCAAGGGTTGTTGTTCGATTCGTTGGCGTTTGGCCAATAAAGCCCTGAGTTATTTTGACTCCGCTACCGGCCACGCTTTGTTTGATCCGTTTGCCGGTTTCCGTCCAGTCGACGCGGCCTTCCCGAAAGGTTATGTCAGTGCAGATCAGCTGTCGGGCGTCGAGCCATTGAGCAGCAATATTGTTTTTCTGTAAATAAGCGGCCACAATTTGAGTAGAGAGTATCTCGCCTAGAGACACAATCTGGTCGTATACTTCATCGTAGAGGGCAATGGCTGGGGGTAATAAAAGCGATTCCAGTTGTACGAACGTTTCCTGAATTGGGGTCAACTCACCAAGGAGTTCGTGGCTGATTTGGGAGTGGAACTCTTTTATTGTTTTCAGAGCCGCCGTCATATTTTCGGGCTGACGATTTACATAAGCACGAACAAGGTCTTCGAGTGCATTGGTCGTTTTGCCCATTGCCGACACAACTACGAGTGCATCCTGACCCTGTGTTTTAACGATTTCGGCCAGGTTACGTACACCGGCTGCATCTTTTACGGAAGCACCACCAAATTTGAAAACTTTCATAGACTGGAAAAAAATAGACAGGATTGCGGAATTAACCAGAATGGGCTTCATTCTATTAATTCCACAATCCTGTCGAAAAGGAAACTCTTATACCGTTATGGCTCGGCCTGTAAATAACAATTCACGAACCGCATCGGCAATACCTTGAGGATCAAAGCCGCACTCGTGATGTAGCTCGATTTGCTCACCATGTTCAATAACCGCGTCGGGGATGCCTAACCGCTTTACACGGGCCATATAGCCATGATTGGCCATAAACTCGAGTATTGCGCTGCCAAAACCACCCATAACACAACCGTCTTCAACGGTCAAAACACGGTCGAAGCGACTGAAAATCTGATGCAATAAGGCTTCATCCAGTGGCTTTACATAACGCATATCGAAATGCGCAGGCCGGATGCCTTCTTTCGCTAGCATTTCGGTGGCCTGAACGGCATAATTACCAATGTGGCCGATGGTCAGAATGGCGACCTCTTCCCCGTCGCTGATCAGTCGGCCTTTACCAACCACTTGTTTTTCGAAAGGAGTACGCCAGTTCGGCATTACGCCCTCGCCACGTGGGTATCGAATTGTAAAGGCTTGTTTGCCCTGCTGTATTTCATCGGATTGAGCCGTGAACATCATGTTCCGCAACTCCTGCTCATTCATGGGGGCAGCCACAATCATGTTAGGAATACAACGCATGAAGGCTAAATCGTAGGCCCCGTGGTGAGTTGGACCATCGGCTCCAGCAAAGCCAGCCCGGTCTAAGCAGAAAATAACCGGTAACTCCTGAATACAGACGTCATGAATAACCTGATCATAAGCCCGCTGCATAAACGTCGAGTAAATGTTACAGAACACCACCTCGCCTTGCGTAGCCATACCCGCCGAGAAGGTTACGGCATGTTGCTCAGCAATACCCACATCGAAAGCCCGCTTTGGCATGGCTTTCATCATGATATTCATCGATGAGCCAGACGGCATGGCTGGCGTTACACCTACGATGCGGGAATTTTGTTCGGCCAACTCGACAAGCGTATTCCCAAAAACCTCCTGATATTTTGGTGGCTGTGGGGTATCGTATACTTTCTTCTGAATAACCCCCGTCACCTTATCAAACAAACCGGGCGCATGCCATTTCGTCTGATCTTTTTCGGCTGGGCCATAACCTTTACCTTTTACAGTCAGAACGTGCAATAGCTTTGGACCAGGAATATTTTTGAGGTCGGCTAACACACTGACCAGGTGGTCGATGTCGTGTCCATCTATCGGCCCAAAATACCGTAGGTGAAGCGACTCGAACAAGTTACTCTGTTCCAGCAAGGAGCTTTTAATGCCCGACTGAACCTGCGAGACTAACTCCTGAGCTGTTTTGCCCAGCTTGTCCATTTTCCCGAGCAGATTCCAGACTTCATCTTTTACCTTGTTATAGGTTTGCGATGTTGTAATATCGGTCAGGTATTCACGCAATGCCCCTACATTGGGGTCGATACTCATGCAGTTGTCATTCAGTACAATGAGCAGATTGCTGTCCGTGGCACCTGCGTGGTTCATGCCTTCAAATGCTTCACCCGCAGTAAGGGCGCCATCGCCAATAACGGCAATATGGTTCCGCTGGAAGTTCCCCTGCAATTGTGAAGCTACGGCCATACCTAGTGCCGCAGAAATCGACGTAGACGAATGTCCCACACCGAATGAATCGTAAGGACTTTCTTTCCGTTTTGGGAAACCGGATAGGCCTTTATAGAAGCGATTCGTATGAAACTTCTCCCGCCGACCCGTCAGAATTTTATGACCATAAGCCTGATGGCCTACATCCCAAATAAGCTGATCATCGGGCGTATTAAAAACGTAATGAAGTGCAACGGTCAACTCAACTACGCCCAAACTGGCTCCAAAATGGCCGCCATAAACCGAAACATCGTCAATAATAAACTGGCGAAGCTCATCGGCTACTTGGGGTAAGCGGGATTTATCGAGTTTACGAAGATCGTCGGGAGTATTAATTGTGGCCAAAAGACTGCCAGGGGTAATCAGCATGATGGTAGCAGATAAACGTCTGTCTTACAACAACACACACCCAGAATAGATTGTTCTGAGTCGGGTTTGCCCATTGTATTGAAACAACGAAGCTACTATATTTTTTACGAACTATAAAAAATCTAAGCCTCTGTGCCTCTGTATATATACGTTGGCGCCAAAGGCTTAGATTTTAAAAAGAACTGTAAACAAGTAACCAGGCCCAATAATGACCGATTATTGATCGCCTGACTATTAATTTCGTTGGCTGGCCCGGAAAAGTTTTTGTTTTTCTTCCCGAGTTAAACTTTCGTAGCCTGATCGTGAAATTTTATCTAAAATCATATCAACTTCATCCTGATCGGGTGTTGATATTGGCGACGAAGTACCTGCTGATGAAGCATAGGCGTTGGCTTGGGTACTGGCGTTACTGCGTTGCCGATACGATACTTTAACCGCAGGTTTGGGTTTCAATAAATTACTCCATCCATCGGCAATCCAATAAATTGGACGGCCCAGGTCTGTTCCATTCTGAAGCAATTTAACGTAGAAAAAGCCCATTAATGCTCCTCCTAAATGGGCCAGATTACCACCTGCATTAGCTCCTGCCGATTGGGCCACTGAAAGCACAATGAAAAAGAAAACAATGTATTTGATCCGAACCGGGCCAAAAAAGAGGAGGTGAAACGTATAATTTGGTAAAAGTGTGGCAGCGCCAACAGCAACTGAAAACGCAGCCGCAGAGGCTCCCAACATACGAGCGCCTTCGGCATAATGTTGAAAATAAGGGACCAGATTGTACATGGCCAGGTAGAGTAAACCACCTGCCAGCCCGCCCATAATGTAGAGACCAATTAATCGACGATTGCCTAGGTATTCGTCAATTAATCGACCAAACCAGTACAGGAACAACATGTTGTAGAGAATATGGAAAATCTCATCATGTGTAAAGAAATACGTGACTAGCGTCCAGGGTTTATGCGCAAAAGCCGTAATAGTACCGGGCAGCATCAACTGCGACCTAATGAAGTCATACACATAGTCTTTCTCGCCTAATGTCAAACCAACTTTGGTCAGCAGAAGTACCAGAAACACAACTGTATTAATGAGAATCAATTGCACCAACGTATTGTTGGGCTTATTGAATTCGCTCCGAAAATCCTCGAATAAGCCGCTCATCACTAGTAAAACGTTTTTCGTTGGGAACCCCAGTATTTTATAAGAATAAATGCAAACAACATGCCACCTATATGGGCAAAGTGAGCCACATTATCTGACTGCGCCCGGTAAATTCCCGAGTAAAGTTCATAGCCCCCGTACATGATAACGAGGTACTTTGCTTTAATCGGTATAGGTAGAAACAATAAAAATAACTCAGTGTTCGGAAACAATAGCCCAAATCCCATTATTACCCCAAAAACAGCGCCAGATGCACCAACCATCGGTTCATCAACCTGGTTGGTGAAGATTTTATTGGCAATAGCAATACTATCCTGAATGGTTTTGCTATCATTTGGGAATTTCTTAAACTGTTCAATAAACGGTACTAATCGGTCGTAATACGAACCAGCGTGCTGGTCGATAAAGGCCGAAAAACTCTCAAAACTAGGATTTGCCCGATAAGCCTGGATGGCTTCATATACGTCGTGCATTTCAAAATAGTTTACCGCTGAGAATAATAATGCAGAGCCTAAACCGCAAAAAAAGTAAAAAAACGTAAATCGGCGCGGCCCCCAAAACTGCTCCAGCATTGGTCCAAAGACAATTAACCCGATCATATTACTGAAAATGTGATTAAACCCACCATGTAAAAACATGTGTGTCAGCAATTGAATCGGATTAAATTGATCAGAGAGAAACGAATGAAGCCCAAATTGGTCAATAATAGCGTCATTCGTGACTAGAAAGACCAGTACATTGATTAATAATAATACGCGAACTACCGGAGTAAAGTTAAACATCTTAATATCAACTAATTTAGGCTGATAAATACAAATATCAGCGTAAAAGACCTGCAATTTTATCTAACGTAAGGACAACTGTCACCGGTTCGCCCGTAGGTGTATAACTTGGATTCGTTGAAGCGAATAATTGATTGACTAAAGCCCGGCACTCAGTAGGACTTAAGCGAGCCACATGGTGCATAGACGACCGTCGCGCCAGCGAGCGGGCCATCGATTCAATTTTATCCAGTTTCAACCGGCCCGTATCGGCACGAAGTTGGGCGAGCAGATTGGCAAAAAGCTCTTCTTCGTTTTCGCCCATTGTCAGGGTTGGAACACCCCGAATAACAAATGTGTTCGCGCCCAGTTCATCGAATTCAAAGCCAAGGTGGGCCAGGTCTTCACGCAAATCGAGCGCTAGTTGAAAGTCAACGGGTGCCAGCGTTATTGTTTTAGGAAACAACAGTTGCTGCGAAGCGCCATTCTGCTTGGTTAATGCGGTATGAAATTGGTCGTACAGAATCCGTTCATAAGCCCGACGTTGGTCAATGAGCATTACTCCTGACTTAATGGGGGCTAAAAGGTAACGATTCTGAATCTGAACGATAGTTTCATCTTCTGCTAATGTAGGAATGACCTGTTCCGATGATTCTAAACTTACCGGCAACTGATTGGCCCGGCTTCCCATTGTAATCGGGCCTTTTTCCGAATTGGATTCTTCAGTAGCGGTTGTTGGCCGAGTTACCCCTAACCAATCGCCATTGGTAATACCAACGTCGGACGAAGGCCGTGAATTATCCGTTCCAGCAACGCCTTCGTATAAAGCCTGCCAATTATTGGCCGATTTTTTTGGGGGGATGTCAAAACTACTACCAGCCGCTTTGTCTAAAGCATCGGCGCGTAATGTGGTTCGCTCATTTACGGGTTGGCTGGTCGATGATGCCCACGAGGGTGTAATAGGACGGGCCGAGCCTGCACCCTGGCCATTTGCTCTGGATGAAGGCTGAAACATAGCACTGGCGCTGGTTGCCGATTTTGAGGCATCAGGCCGAACACCAGATAGAAAATTAACGTCAGAATCGAAATCAAGCGAAGGCGATAAGTTATAAACGCCCACGGCCTTACGAACAGCAGCCATCATAATGGCATAAACCGATCGTTCGTCGTCGAATTTGATCTCTGTTTTTGTGGGATGAATATTGATATCAATATGGGATGGATCGATGTCAATAAACAACACATAGAAGGGATGGCTCCCTTCGGGAAGAGTGCCTTCGTAAGCACCTATAACTGCATGATGCAGGTAATTATGTTTGATGAAGCGGTTATTGACAAAGAAAAACTGTTCATTCCGAGCTTTCTTGGCCGACTCTGGCTTGCCTATATAGCCGTGTACGGTTACGTAAGGTGTTTGTTCTTCGCAAAAGTTTAACTGTTCGCGGTAACTTTTGCCAAACATATCCACAATTCGACGACTGAGTTTTCCGGCTGGCAGGTTGTAAATTTCCTGATCATTATGAAACAGCGAAAATGCCACATCGGGATTGGCAAGCGCTACCCGTTGAAATTCGTCAATGATATGGCGCATCTCCACAGAATTTGATTTCAGGAAGTTGCGTCGGGCAGGTACATTGAAAAATAAGTTTTTAATAAGCAGGTTAGTGCCGGGCAGGCAGGAAATTGCTTCCTGTGCTTTAATGTCTGAGCCTTCAATTCGGATTAACGTTCCTAATTCATCGCTTGCCCGGCGCGTCCGCATCTCGATTTGAGCCACAGCTGCAATGGAGGCAAGTGCTTCACCCCGAAAACCCATTGTACGAATGCGAAATAAATCGTCAGAAGAACGTATTTTAGAGGTTGCATGTCGTTCAAAACTCATGCGCGCATCGGTCTCAGTCATTCCAACGCCATCGTCTACGATCTGAATCAGATTACGGCCTGCTTCCCGAATGATTACCTGAACCGATTTGGCTTTGGCATCAACCGAGTTTTCGAGCAACTCTTTTACGACCGAAGCGGGCCGCTGCACAACCTCGCCAGCGGCAATTTGGTTGGCTATCGAGTCGGGCAGTAGCTGAATGACGTTTAACATAACGGATAAAATCTCACAGGGCGGCTGTTCGCTGTGTCATACAATATACAAAAATAACAGGCATATTGGTCTTATAATTCAGATAAACTAGGGAAGAGTTTAAAGTTTCAGCCGGGCCGCCGACGCGGTTTCACGTTCCAGGTTATGCGAGTAACAACATTGAACTTGAAATATGAAACTTTAAACATTAAAAATGCCGCAAGCCCGAAACCTGTACGTTCGTTCTTGCGGCATGGTAAGCCTTAAGAAAAGAAGTCGTTAGACTTTGATTTCTACATCAACACCGCTCGGTAATTCGAGTTTCATCAATGCATCAACCGTTTTAGCACTGCTGCTATAAATGTCTACCAACCGCTTGTAGGTACAAAGTTGGAACTGTTCCCGTGCCTTCTTATTAACGTGGGGCGACCGCAGAACGGTGTAGATTTCTTTGTTAGTTGGCAGAGGGATAGGGCCGCTTACGATAGCACCCGTTGATTTAACCGCTTTCACGATTTTCTCTGCCGACTTGTCAACCAGCATGTGGTCGAACGACTTCAGCTTAATGCGAATTTTTTGGCTCATTGTGTTTTTGGTTCGTTAGGTAAATAGACCCGCCGAAAGAACCATTTACTCCGGTCGGGTAGGTAAATGCGGGTGCAAAGGTAGGGAAATTTATACAGAAGGAAAAGCTATTGTCGTGATTTTGTGGAGATTACTACTATATATCTGTAAGTAGCTGATCTAATTCACCAGGTTCTAAATCAGTTTTATTTTTCTTGTCGTAGATAGTCAGTAAAACTACCTGTTCATCGTCAGTAACAACGTAGGTTATAACTCTGGCACCGCCACTTTTTCCTGTGCTTTTGCTACGAATAGCAAGCCGAATTTTGTAACAGCCTTTTCCCAAAGAAACGCCTTGATTGGGATTATGCTCGAGCGAATCAATCAAATCTATTAATTCAGCCTTGAGCGACTTGTATTTTTTTGCTAGCTTTTTGACGTCTCGGTCAAAACTAGCAGACGATTCGACTTTATAATTCATTTAGGAGTTCTCTTGCGGATTTCAATTTGACTTTACCTTCTTTCGCAAGTTTCACTTCTTCCAAGGCTTCACGAATGTTAGACACTAATTGATCTTTAGTCAATTCTGGTTCTTCCTCTTCGACAGGCAAATCGTATCTCTTTGTTATCTTTTCCCATTCTTTAATCGGGATGTAAACCCCTGTACGCTTGCCTTTTCGATCAGAAATATATTGAATATTCATCGTTCTCTTACTTTATGTATCCTACTAAACTAGAAAAACAATCGCGAAAATTCAAGTAGCTTAAAACAGCAATGGACGCATGAATTTCATGCGTCCATTGTGAAATTTATCTATCTAAAGACAATTAAGCCCGCACAGCACCTTTTTCTTTCGCTACAACTGCGTCCGAGATATTTTGCGGTACTACTTCATAGTGCGCAAATGTCAGGTTGGCAGTAGCCCGGCCCGACGACATCGTACGGAGGTCAGTAACGTAACCGAACAGTTCAGAAAGGGGAACGTCAGCTTTGATCACCTGCGAACCAGCTTTCGTATCCATACCCTTCATCACACCCCGGCGACGGTTCAGGTCACCTGTGATTGGACCGGTGTATTCTTCTGGTGTCAGCACTTCAACCGCCATGATTGGTTCGAGCAATTTCGGACCAGCCTGACGTGCAGCTTCACGGAATCCTAAACGAGCAGCCATTTCGAAAGACAGCGAATCGGAGTCAACGTCGTGGTACGAACCGTGGAACAACCGAACTTTCATGCTTTCGAGTGGGAAGCCAGCTAACGGACCGTTTTTCAGCGATTCATCGAAGCCTTTTTGTACAGCAGGGATAAATTCGCGAGGAATAACACCACCCACAATACCGTTTACGAACTGTAAGCCAACTTTCGTGCTACCATCTTCTTCCAGGTCACGTGGTCCTAGTTCGAAAACGATGTCAGCAAATTTACCGCGACCACCCGATTGTTTTTTGTAAACTTCGCGGTGTTCAACGCTTTTCGTCAGCTTCTCTTTATAAGCCACCTGTGGCGCACCCTGGTTTACTTCTACCTTAAACTCACGACGCATACGGTCGATGATGATTTCAAGGTGAAGCTCACCCATACCACGAATAATGGTTTGGCCGGTTTCTTCGTTCGATTCAACTTTTAAGGTTGGATCTTCTTCGATCAGTTTACCGATAGCTTTAGAGAAGTTATCCTGATCGGCCGTTTTCTTAGGCTCGATAGCATACCCGATAACTGGGTCTGGGAATACCATCGACTCCAGAACGATTGGGTTCTTTTCATCAGACAGCGTATCGCCAGTCTTGATGTCTTTGAAACCAACTACGGCACCAATATCACCAGCTTCCAGACGTTCGATCTGGTTTTGCTTGTTCGCGTGCATCTGGAAAATCCGAGAGATCCGCTCTTTGTTACCCGAACGGTTGTTCAGGATATAAGAACCAGACTCAAGAACACCCGAATACGAACGAACGAAACACAAACGACCTACATATGGGTCAGTTGCAATTTTGAACGCCAGCGCAGAGAACGGCTCCGACGACGAAGGTTTCCGAGAAATCTCTTCGCCTGTGTTTGGGTTGGTTCCTTTGATGCTCTCCTTGTCCAACGGCGATGGCAACAGCGCCATCACGTAATCAAGCATGGTTTGAACACCTTTGTTTTTGAAAGACGAACCGCAAAGCATCGGAACGATTTTCATCGCGATGGTTGCTTTACGCAAAGCCGTCAGAATTTCGTCTTCCGAGATCGATTCTGGATCTTCGAAATACTTCTCCATCAGCGAATCGTCGAATTCGGCAACTGCTTCAAGGAGTTTCTCACGCCATTCGGTTGCCTCGTCCAGCATGTCAGCAGGAATGGGGACAACTTCAAACGTCATGCCTTTATCTGACTCATTCCAGACGATACCCCGGAAGTTCACAAGGTCAACAACGCCTTTGAAAGAATCTTCTTCACCGATTGGCAACTGAAGGGGAACAGCATAGCTACCCAACATTTCCTTCACCTGCTTACACACGTTCAAGAAATCGGCGCCAGAACGGTCCATTTTGTTAACGAAGCCCAAACGAGCTACGTTATAGTTGTTTGCCAGACGCCAGTTGGTTTCTGATTGAGGCTCAACGCCATCAACAGCACTAAACAGGAATACCAGCCCATCAAGTACACGCAATGAGCGGTTTACTTCAACCGTGAAGTCAACGTGGCCAGGTGTATCAATGATGTTGATATGGTATTTATTTTCACGGTAGGTCCAGTCAACAGTTGTAGCAGCCGACGTGATGGTGATACCCCGTTCCTGCTCCTGTTCCATCCAGTCCATGGTAGCGGCACCATCGTGTACCTCACCAATTTTGTGGCTTACCCCGGCGTAATAGAGAATGCGTTCGGTTGTGGTCGTCTTACCCGCATCAATGTGGGCAGCGATACCGATGTTTCTCGTGAAATTTAAATCGCGAGCCATTAGCTTGTTATACTGAAAGTTATGTTTTTCTAAACTCGAAAGGTAAGGGTCGCTACAAACGGTAGATGACCCCTTTGCAAATCAGGACGCAAAATTACTGAAAGTCAACCAGAAAACCAACGGTTTGACTAATAATATCATAGAAACTATTCTCCTTTTTTGTCCATTTTACTGGTTGGCTGCGTTTCAGAAAATGAGCCTTTAACTTGGAATCATGCAAAACCCATACATAGCCTTACTCCGAATAGCCTGGACCTACGCCCGGCAGGAAAAGCGACAGTACTTACTCGTTTATTTCATGTTTATTATGGCCAATGTGGTTGCGGCTGTACGCCCGTTGCTATTTGGCTGGTTTATTGGGAAGCTTCAGCAACAGGATACGAATATATTACAAGTCGTCTGGCTGTATGTTGGGGGGTATTTTGGGCTGGAGGTGCTGGAATGGGCTTTTCATGGTCCGGCACGGATTATGGAGCGTCGGTTGGCCTTCAACTTGAGTCGTAATTTCCTGGACGAACTGTTCCATCAGACTTTACATTTGCCCGTCGGCTGGCACAAAGACCACCATAGTGGAGCCACCATCAATCGAATTCGTAAAGCCTACGACGCGCTCAAAACGTTTTTTCAGGATGGATTCATTTACCTTCAGGCGCTCTCAAAATTTGTTTTCTCATTTGGTGCCATGCTGTATTTCTCGCCAGCTTTTGGACTGGTCGGCGTAGCTTTGGGGGCATTGACTATTTATGTCATTCTGCGTTTCGACAGACCGTTTATTAAAGCACTTGACGAAACCAACGAACGAGAGCACGTCGTTTCATCCACTTTGTTCGACAGCCTGTCGAATATTATTACCGTTATTACCCTGCGTCTGGAAGCGCGAATTCAGCAGGCATTGGCGAATAAAGTATCGCTTGTTTTTGTGCCCTTTATGCGGCAGGTAAAGATTAACGAATGGAAATGGTTTGTGGCGTCGATGTTAGTAGGCCTTATTTATATTGTTCTGGCGATGGGCTATGTTTATCAGCATTATGTGCCCGGACAGGTGTTTCTGATTGGCGGTTTGGTAACTCTACTAGGTTATGTCAATCAGTTTACGAGTGTGTTTCATGATGTGGCCTGGCAGTATACCCAAATTGTTCAATTTAATACGGACGTACAAACCGCTCGGGGCATTGGTGAAGCCTACGCCCGTCATGAACGGCCCGAATATGAAACACTACCAGAACGTTGGCAGGCGATTAGCATTAGCGGACTCAATTTTTCGCATGGTCGAACCAGTGGAGCGACTCATAAAGTGCCTAATTTAGTTGATCTGAAAATTCAGTTAGGCAGAGGAAAGCGAGTTGCGTTTATTGGCGAAAGTGGCTCTGGTAAAAGTACGCTCCTAACCTTGCTTCGAGGATTGTATTTACCTGAGCCGGGTTTGTCAGTCCGGGTCGATGGGCAGCCAATTCCTGATTTGAACGCTGTTGCCAACACGGTAACGTTGTTTCCGCAGGAGCCGGAAATTTTCGAGAATACCATTTCCTATAATATTACGCTCGGTTTACCCTTTGGCGATGATGAAGTCAATGAAGTGTGTCGGGTTGCCCATTTTACGGAAGTGGTGAAACAACTGCCAAACGGTCTTGAAACGAATATTCAGGAGAAAGGAGTGAATCTGTCGGGTGGACAACGGCAGCGATTGGCACTGGCTCGTGGCGTATTAGCTGCCCGATCGAGCGAAATTGTGTTACTAGACGAGCCCACGAGTAGCGTAGACCCTAAAACAGAGTTGGCGATCTATCGGGGACTCCTGCGGGAGTTTGCCGATAAAGCCCTTGTGTCAACGCTGCACCGGCTTCACCTGCTGCCCTTGTTCGATTACATTTATATTATGCAGGAAGGCAAAATCATTGATGAGGGAAGCTTTTCGGACCTACACCAGCATAGTGCTGTTTTTCAGGAAATGTGGGCCCATCAGAAAGAGGTTATGCAAACGGAAGGGTAAAAAATTAAGTCAGGGTTAGTCAAAAGTGGTCAAGTACTGCAAAACAATACTTGACCACTTTTGACTAACCCTGACAATATCTGACTAGTTTATTCTACTGGAGCCTCTACAATCGCTACAATTTTCCAAAGCCCACGAATATCGCTGAGCGGCACGGTTACATTGCCACCATTAGGATTATCGGAGTGGAGGGTAAGGTATTTGCGGGTCAATAACTCATTATCGCGAATTCGCTTAACAACAAAATAATCCCGATACATGACCGCATAAACACCGCCTGACTGGTATTCCCAGTTATTCTCGTTGATGGGAACGGCTAAGACTTTGGCTCCGTGAATAAGCTGTGGCGTCATGCTACTTCCTGAAATCTCCAGCACAACCGGATTTTTATGCCCTTTCAGCAACGGCTTCCGGACACGGAATGACTCCGTATCGGCCATATTGATGGTGTCCGAATAACTCTCAACAAAGGTGGCGTAGAATTTTACGGGCACAAACGGTACTTCAATCGTATCATCATTGGTGATCGTCAACTGAGCATTGCCTTCGGGCGGGTTAAGCACAGGCATAATACCGCGGATCAGGAAATCTGCACTGATCTGCGGATAACAGGCCAGCAAACTCATAATCGTGTCGTACGATGGTTTGGCCCGGCCGTTTAAAATATTATAAAATTTCGATGGGTTTTCGCCTAACTCCTTGGCTATCTGGTAAATAGTGATCCCCAACGCATCGAAAACCTGCTTTAGTCGGTCCTGGATAGTCACAATAGTGTCAATATTTTTTTAACAAATTTCTGCCATTATCAGATAGATAGTTGACATATATAATACAAGTAAAATATATTGCGGTTGTATTACAGCAAATATACTAAAAATACAGACGAATGACTAGGGGAAAAGCCATATTCTTAGCCAAAATAGATGAATCGGAACCGTATTAGTACACAAACTAGTCCAACTGTGCTATTTATTGATATGAATAGTTTTTTCGCGTCCTGTGAGCAACAGGATAATTACTGGCTGCGTGGGCGGCCTGTTGGTGTGTGCGTGTATACGGGGCGGCACGGATGCGTCATTGCGCCTTCGATAGAAGCTAAGTTGCGAGGTGTAAAAACGGGTATGCGTCTGGATCAGGCTATTCTACTCTGTCCGGAGCTGGTTCCGGTTGAAACGCATCCCAGGCGCTATCGAGAGTACCATGTTAAGATCGTAGAGGTACTTCGGACTTTTTCCGACGATGTTGTACCAAAGAGCATCGATGAGGCTGTGGTAGACTTAACAAATTACCAATTGGTTTATAAAGACATGCGGCAGGTGGCTCTGTCTATTAAACAGGCTATTAATAAAAAAGTGGGCGATTGGTTGCGCTGTTCAATTGGTATTGCTCCCAATGTGTTTCTGGCCAAGCTTGCTTCCGATGTGCAGAAGCCTGATGGTTTAACCGTTATCACACCCGAAACGATTGATGACGTTTTACGTTCGTTAACGTTAACCGATTTGCCCGGAATTGGTCATCGAATGGCTGCTCGCCTAGCGGCAGGAGGAGTGCATACTCCGCTGGATTTACGCTATGCTTCGCCCAACCATTTGCAAGCTGTTTGCAAAAGTATTGTTGGCTGGCACTGGCATTTGCGGCTGAATTTTGGGGGAGAGGTTGATTTGTCGACCAATGACGAGCTGAAAAGCATGTCGGCTATGCGGACGATCTCAACCGAGCAACGGCAAACGACCGAGCGTTTGGAGGAATTGTTACAGTCGTTGTGTTTAACCCTCGAACGGCGAATGGTGAATAAAGGGCTCTTCTGTCAGGATATGTCGTTTTCCTGCCGATACCACACCGGTAAAACCTATAACTATGAAGTGCATTTTTCGGAACCCAAGCAGGATGGCCCGGAACTTTATCAGATAATCAGGGAGCGACTAGCGAAATTTCAGGCAGCTCACAATTGTGAACCCGTTTTGAATGAACACCTGCGGAGTATGTCTTTGGTGGTATTCCGGTTCATTCCTGCTGAAGTAGTACCACTGAATTTGTTCACTACGGATAGTCGAAAAGATACGCTTCGTAAAACACTTTATGATCTCAAAACGAAATTCGGTGCCGATAAACTGGTTAGGGCAACGGAGCTGCGGGATAACCCCATTTATCGAGATGTAATTGGTTTCGGGAATATCAAGGATCTGTGAGGTTGTCAAAATGTTGTCAGGTATCGTCAGAAAGAAAAAGTCAAAATTTGATAAGTGACAATACCTGTCAATTCTTGACTACTCCTGACAATACCCGACTTACAACTTAATTCAATACGCCCATTCGCCCATTCTGAAAGTCTTCGAATGCTTCCAGAATTTCTTCTCGGGTATTCATAACAAACGGGCCGTAAACTGCCAAAGGCTCATGAATTGGCTCACCGGCCAGAATAAGTAATTTGGCGTCGGTACTGGTCGACAGTGTGATTGTATCCCCATCGGCATTCATCAAGGCAATTTGACCACGATCAATCGTTTCGCCCAACAGCTTGGCTGAGCCACTTAGCACATAGACCATTAACGAATACTCCTTCGGAATCGTCAGCGTCTCCGACTGGCCATTTACCAGTGTTAAATCAGCCACTATAATTGGACTAAATGTATTTGCCGGACCTTTCAAACCCGCCAACTCGCCTGCAATAACCCGAAGTTTACCGCCATTGGGTAACCCTGTTGTTTGGATTTTCGACGCGGCAATATCCTGGTATTTGGGCGGACTCTTTTTGTCTTTAGCAGGTAGATTCACCCACAACTGTACGAAATCCAGCTGGCCGCCCTGACGAGAAAACTCCTTTTCATGTTTTTCTTCGTGGATAATGCCCGATGCCGCCGTCATCCATTGCACATCGCCCGCAAAGAGTTTTCCGTAATTCCCGGCAGAATCGCGATGTTCTAAAGCACCCTCATAAACAATCGTTACAGTCTCAAAGCCTCGATGTGGATGCTGATCAACGCCTTTAGGTCGATTGGAAGGTTTCACCTGCATAGGACCATGATGATCTAACAGCAAAAACGGATTATATGGGCGTGATCCTTGTGGGTGAAAAGCATTTAAACCGATAAAACCATCTCCAACACTGTTGGGAGTAGCGGTATTTATAGTGGAAATTGTTCGTTGCGTTGCCATATTAAATGTATATACATTTAATACACTAACAGGTTATTGCTTTCGCAAGTTCATTTAAACGACCTGTTCTTTAGGGCAAAAGAAAGTTGTTCGACCACCTACTTCCGAGCGTTCGATACGAGTACCACAACGAGGGCAAAATTTATGGGCTTCCACATCATCATAGGGTGAATCGTCCCACTCGCGAACATGAATTAAAAAGCTGCTCGGAAAATCTCGATACGTAGCTTCGTAGCGAATAGCTGTTTCCAATACGAGCCGAATAGCCTTGTGCAATTGATTGAACTGATGCGCTGAAAGCGTATTGGCCCGTTGTTCGGGATGGATGTAGGCTTGAAACAATACTTCATCGACAATCCAGTTTCCCAACCCGGCCACTACTTGCTGATCAAGCAGAACTGGCTTTATAAAAGCCTTTTTAGGCTGAATTTTCGCGGTTAACTCATTTAAGGAAATTGAAAGTCCATCTTCCCCGATTTTCTTTCGTTTCAGAAAAGCGTCAATATCGTCGATCAAGCCTATTCGCTCGAATTTCCGGGGACATAGGAAACCAAGGTTAAATCCATTCGTAAACTCGAATACGATTCGGGCAAACCTGGGTCGATCAATTGACGAATGGTAATATTCCAGATCGCCGGTCATGCCAAAATGCATATGGACGATCACATCGGGTGCGTCGGTTAGGATAAAAAGATTCTTTCCAACCCGGTGTGTCCCTATAAACTGACGTCCGATTAAGGCAGCTACCAGGGTATTATAGTCGATTGTAAGTAGTTTTCTATCCTCCACTTCAATGTGAGCAATAGGCTGATGAAGCGATGAGGTTTCGAGATATTGGCGTCTGATTTCGACCTCCGGAAGTTCTGGCATTGCAAAAGGGTTTACCTAGTAACCAGTTGAGGTTCGGGTTGTTATAAGGAGTAAATCGAGAGCACAGAATTACATAGTTCATAGATGGCTAAATTTAATATTTATCCTACGGTCTATCTTGCTGATAATCATTGGCTATTTTTGCTGCTTCTGGTAAGTGTAAAAAAAACCTTTTTCGAGTACAACCTGTTGTTGGCTACAATACTGGCTTGCTAGATGGCGTTCCGTTAGTATTGATTGAAGAGTAAATTCTATTTTTCTGTAGTCGAATTTTATTTTTTCATTCAACATCCTTGTTAGATGTAACAACCTCTACACAACCGCGAAAGCGGCTTTTTTTACAAGTCTGTGCATGTTTAATCGTTAAACTGAAAATTTGAAATGGAAAATAATTCGCAAAAGCCAAAAACAAATGGCGCTCTTCTGGCTGCTCTGATTATTATGACAGGTTTAGCCGGAGTATCAAGTTATCTGTATTTCGATCAGAAAAAGGTTTCTGAAAATCAGGAAGTCACTATATCAGAACGCGTCGAAGAACTGTCAACCACTCGGGTTAAACTCGATTCGATCTCGACGGCATTAGACGCTAAAATTGCCGAAGTACAGAAGTTAGGTGGTGACGTTTCGGAGTTAGAGAAAATGAAAGCGCAATTGGAAGAAGATAAAGCGAGCCTGAAAAAAGGTAACCGCATTTCAATCGCGAAATACGAAGCGAAAATCAAGCAGTACGAAGCGTTCCTGGTTGAAAAAGATACGCTGATTGCCAACCTACAGCGCGAAAACGTAACGCTGGCATCGAATGTGAAAACATTGGATGAAGAAAATACTGGCCTGAAAGTAAAAGGGCAGCAATTCCGGGACTCGGTAACTACCGTTGTAGCGGAAGTACAATCGCAAAATCAGGATTTGACGAATAAAGTTACCCGTGCGGCAGCGTTGAAGGCGCAGAACGTAAAAGTATTTGCGGTTAATGCCAAAGGAAAAGTAAAAGAAGATGATTCGTACAAAGCGAAACGGTTAGACAAAATCAAACTGGTTTACACGTTGCAGGATAATCCGCTGACCAAAGAAGAACCGAAAGATGTATTTGTTCGCGTGCTTGACCCATCAGGGGCAGTTGTGTCGGATATGGCTAACGGTTCAGGTACGTTTACGGTAGATGGAAACGAAACCATTTATACCACCAAACAAACGGTGAACTACACGAGCAACGGCCAAAATGTTGAACTGCTTTATTCGCGTGGATTGCCTTACAAACCAGGCAAATACACGGTAGAATTGTACTCGGAAGGATTCCGGATCGGTTCGGGTGAATTTGCAGTTCGATAGGCGTTTCGAAACCAAGCCTATAAAAAATGGCGGCTCCCAACGGAGTCGCCATTTTTTATAGGCTTTAAAATCAGTGAATTTCTATTTAACGCCAGCAAAGTTTAGCCGGGTTTTCGAATCAGTCTGAATATTTACGCGCAACAGTTTTCCCTGTTTTTCCATGCCATCGTTCGTGAAGACTCGATCGGTCTGTAGTGTACCAATACTTGAATCAGCTACCAGCAATTGAATCAAATCGGCCTGGCGGCTCAATCGCACATGCTGAATAGCCTGGCTAGTTGGGGTTAAGTATTGTGTATTATATACTAGCGTAACACTAGTATCCGATTCTGCTTTCAGTTCTGTATAGGGCATCTGCTCTGTCGGAATCGCTACGCGAGATGGGTCAAGGTAGACGTTTGTTCGATAGGTGCCTGCTACTTCTCCTGCCAGTGTTGCAGAGGTGGGCTGAATATCTGTCTCGCGCTGACAAGCGGTCATGGTTCCGACAAACGCACAGAAAAGCAGTTGCTTTTTCATTATTAGTTACTGTTTTGATTCATGGACCCGGCGGAGTTAGAAATCGTTGGAAACTCCTCCATCTTTTTCCCACTTTCGTCCGCGTCATTCTGTGCCGTATCGACCCACACTTTCATATTGTTCAACTGCATTGGTCCAAATTGAGTCGTGAAGGCTACATCGGCTGCATCGCGACCATAAGCTACCGTAATACGATTACCGCGTGGTTGTTCCTGGGTAGCGTCGAATGTAAACCAGCGGCCATCTACGTAGGCTTCAAACCACGCATGTAAGTCCATCGGATCGAGTTGGTATAAATAACCAACGACCATACGGGCCGGAATATTTAATGCCCGACAAAGGGAAATACCAAGATGGGTAAAATCACGGCAAACTCCAATCCGACTATTGGCTGTATCAACAGCTGATGTGCTGGCATTGCTAGTGCCGTATTGATAGGTGATGTTCTCGTGAATCCACTTGCGTATGGCTTCGGCCTGGTCATAACCGGCTTCAGCATCTTTCGTAATGTCGCTGGCCAAATTGCCTAGTTGATCTGACTGGCAATAGCGACTGGGTAAGGTGTAATGCAGAACATCATCCGGGAGGTCTTCAACAGGCGTATAAGGGGCACCCGGGGCCACGTCAATCAAATCGGCAGTTTGGACTGTGGCCGAAAAGTGAATTGAAAATGGGCCTTCCGGAGCGACTACTCGCTGGCATAAATTGCCGTACATATCGGTAAATTCGGTCACGTTAACCGTAGGCGTAATCTGGTATTCTTCCCGAATAATCCATTGCCCCGCCCCCGAACGCGGACGAAGCATTAACACTAAAGGAGTTGGCGTTTGGGCATGAAATGAAAGTTCACAGCCAGCGTTGAGTTGCATAGTATGATCTAAATGAAGAGTGTTTAAAGAGGCAAACCAGTGATAGCGCAGCTTGCCTTACCAGATAACTGTAAGTTGATACCCGATGTTGGTGTTTTGCTGACAAAAATCACCGACACATAGCTATCTGGGTTGATAATTACTTCTTTACAATCACGAATTCAACTCGTCGGTTTTTCTGACGACCTTCTTCAGTATCGTTTGTTGCAATGGGTTTCGATTCCCCTAAGCCTTTGCTGGCAATACGGTCAGGTTCAATGCCTTTGCTGATAAAATACTCCCGAACAGCATCTGCACGATCCTGCGAGAGTTTGTTATTGATTTCATTCGATCCTGTGTTATCCGTATGACCGCGTACTTCTATAGTCATTTTCGGAGCTTCATTCAGATTCGTGACCAGTCGGTCAAGTTCTGGACTGGATTCTGGTCGTAACTCTGCTTTCCCGGTGTCGAAGAAAATATTATTCAGAGGGATTACAGCACCCGGCTTTATTTCTAACAATTTCAATTCTTTACCCTTAATTTCCTGAAAGGCTTTTGATTGAGTTAGATCAATATTTTCTCCAATGGCAATGAAATCTTTGGCAATAGCCCGAATCGCATATTTCTGACCATAGGGCAATATAATTTTGTATTCGCCTGTGAGTGGATCAGAAGTGGCTTCGCCTGCTTCGGTGCCATCGGGTAGTGTCTGATAAACAATTCTGGCTTCAATAGGCTTACCTGTTACCTGGTCTACCACTTTTCCGCTAATCAGGGCAACCGGATCGGGCCGGGTTACATCTCCTTTACCAGCCACATCATCACCTCCTCCTCCCAATTTGCCAGGTTGGTTGGTCGGACGATCGTCGCTAAGTTTAACCCGGACAATATCACCTTTACCGAGTGTATTTTTGAACGTAGTCAGATAAGCATAATCGCCCGAAGCGGCCAGGGTATAATAAGCGTCATAGCCATCCGTGTTGACATTAGGGCCGAGATTAACAGGTTTCGACCAGTGCTTCCAGGTTTTGTCAACCCGCTTACAAACGTAAATATCATTGCTGCCTAAACCCCCTTCCCGATTGCTTGAGAAATAGAGCGTAGCGCCATCGGGCGCCAGAAATGGGGTCGTTTCGGTGAACTTGGTATTTACCTCTGGACCAAGTTCCATTGGCTTTGTCCAGGAGCCGTCTTTTTGCCGGAAACTAACGTAGAGATCGTCTTCCTTGCTATTCTTCTTCTCGCTAAAGGCCATCAACAAGACCTTCCCATCTGCCGACATGAACCCACAGTCGAACTGCCCCTTACTCATGTTGACATAGTTGGGAATATCCATTTTCTGCGGTGGCGACCAGCCATTAGCCGTTTTCTTGCTTAGCGAAAACCCACGGGTTTCGTAATTCCCATTGTTGTACTGCCCTTTAATGAGCATTGTTTGGCCATCGGGGGTTATGCTATAGGCGCAATTATATTCGTCCTTATTGAGCGGGAAACCCATACGACGGGCAGGGCCCCATTTTCCACTGGCTGCATCAAGGTCAGAGTACCAAATGTCCTGACTTCCTTTCACACCATGCGTATTATTAGGGTGGCTGATCCGGGCGTAATACAAGGTTTTTCCATCCGGCGAAATCATCGGATTAATCTCATTGTATTCCGAATTAACCTGACTGCCAAGATTTTCAACTTTAGTGCCGGTTGAATCTGGCTTGGGCTGGGCATTCGTAAACAGCGGGGTGAATAGCAGCAAACAGGTCGTAAAGGTGCCGAGGGCATTCATGGAAGTCACACGGATAGTGAGGTGCTTTGAAGGAGAACGATGGAGTGTGAAGATTTTGTATTCGGTTGGAAAGACCTATTCGTCAGAACAATCAATTATCAGTCCAGATTTGCTGTGTCAATACCTGCATCTTTTAAGATACCCAGAAATGTCCCTTTTTTCATGTCCTTTCCATGAACGGGAACAGGAACCGTAATCTTTGTATCAGGATTGTAATAAATGTGGTGACTGCCTTTCCCCATTCGCTTTAAAAAAAAACCGTTTTCTTCCAGAATTCTTATAAGCCGTTTAGGCGATAAATTCATACCAACTCAGTCGTCAGGTTTAATGAGTACTCTAATGTCTCACTATCATCGGGTGGGATAGGTTGCCCTTCTTCTTTCAAAACTTCCAGGCATCCTTCAATGGCGTCTTTTGCCATTGCAATAGCTTCTTCAATCGTTTCGCCATAGGTAACACAACCACGAATAGCGGGTACTCTCACAGTATAGCCACCTTCTGGTTCTGGGGTTAAAATCAGCCGATATTGTAATGTTTTCATAAATCAAGCAAATCTGTTTAACTTCTCTTTATTACTCTCATTTATAGCACAATCCGCAACTTCGCGAAGCTCAGCAACAACACTTTTTCGCCCACTTGCTCAAACTGGATAGTGGCTTTACGTTCAGTGCCGTTAATCTCTACTTTTTTTACCGTACCAAAACCAAATTTAGCATGTTCAACCCGTTGTCCAGACGCCAATTCTGCTGTGCTGGTGGGCGCGAAATCGGGCGAAGGCGTATGCGAAGCGGCCTGCTGAGGAGTTTGTCGTTGGGCTGTTTTCTGCGCTAATGAGCGAACAAAGGCCATTGACCCCGTTGACGTACTTTCGCTGCGATCCCGATTAGGGCGCTCAGGCCGGTCGAAGTCCAGGCGGCTTGGGGCCGATCGTTGTTTCGACATTTTCATGTATTTCTGATCGATTTCCATCAGAAACCGACTTGGTTCGCACATTTTTAGTCGACCATAATGGTAGCGTGTTTCGGCGTAAGAAATCGTCAACCGCTTTTCGGCACGGGTAATGGCCACATAAAACAATCGACGTTCTTCTTCTAGGTCATTTCGGCTTTCGAGCATCATCTGGCTGGGAAAGAGATCTTCTTCTAAACCAACGATATGCACGTTTTTGAATTCCAATCCTTTAGCTGAGTGGATGGTCATTAAGGTGATTCGGTCGTTATCACCGTCGTCTTCCTTCTCATCGGCGGTAGTAAGCAGCGAGACCGACTGTAGAAAGGTGGCAAGGCTTTTATCTTCGTTATCAGGATTATCGACAAACTCCTTAATGGCGTTCAGCAATTCTTGGACGTTTTCGTAGCGGGCCAGCCCTTCAACCGTTTTGTCATCGTAAAGCTCTTTCAATAAGCCCGACGTTTTGGCGATATGGGAGGCTACTTCAAACGCATCTTTCTGATCGAGCAGCAATTTGAAGCTCTTGATCAACGTGGCGAAGTTCTCGATGGCAAACGAAGCACGACCAGCAACATACTTGGTGATGTTGGCCACAATTTCCCAGATAGAATCCTGCTGTTCGGCGGCAATAACGCTAAGTTTAGCAATGGTCGTATCGCCGATTCCTCGTTTGGGCAGATTGATAATCCGCTTGAAGGCTTCTTCGTCCTGCTGGTTAACTACAAAGCGCAGGTAAGCAATCAGGTCTTTAATCTCTTTGCGCTGGTAGAAAGACAAGCCCCCAATAATGCGGTATTTAAGGCTCACTTTGCGCAGGGCTTCTTCAAACGCCCGCGACTGGGCATTGGTCCGATACAGAATCGCGAAGTCGTTGTTTACGAGCGATTCGTTCATCTTTGCCTCAAAAATGGCTGAGGCTACCAACCGCCCTTCTTCGTTGTCCGACGATGCCTTGATTACGTCGATTAGTGGACCTTCTTCGTTGGACGTAAAGACGTGCTTTTCCAACTGATTTTTATTGCGGGCAATAATGGAGTTTGCCGCCTGGACAATGGTATTCGTCGATCGGTAATTCTCCTCCAGCTTTACGATCTTGACATTTTCTTTACCATAATCACGCTGGAAATTCAGGATGTTCTCGATGTTGGCACCCCGGAACGCGTAAATACTCTGGGCATCGTCGCCCACAATACAAATGTTCTGGTGAACAGCCGCCAGTTTTCGGGTGATGAGATACTGCGATACGTTGGTATCCTGAAACTCATCGACCATTACGTACTGAAACTTGTGCTGGTATTTATTCAGAATATCTAAATGATCGCGGAACAACACATTTGTATTGAATAACAGATCATCAAAATCCATGGCATTAGCCGCAAAACACCGAAGTGCATACTGCTTGTAGATTTTGCCAATATGCGGCATCCGCGCCGACTCGTCGTCGGCCTGAATAACCGAATTATTCAAATAATCATCTGGACCAATTAGACGGTTCTTGGCGCCTGAAATTCGGCTAAAAACGCTGTTGACACGATACACCTTATCGTCCAGCGCCATTTCTTTAATGATACTCCGCAAAAGCGATTTAGAGTCATCGCTATCATAAATGGAGAAATTGCTGGTATAACCAATCGCTTTGGCTTCGATGCGTAAAATCTTAGCAAATACGGAGTGGAACGTACCCATCCAGATATTCCGCGCTTCTGTACCAACAACTTTTTCGATCCGATGGCGCATTTCGCCAGCAGCCTTATTGGTAAACGTCAGCGATAAAATTCGAAAGGGATCAACTCCATTGTCAATCAGGTGGGCAATCCGGTACGTCAGAACACGGGTTTTTCCCGAGCCAGCACCAGCTATAATCATTAGCGGGCCACTGCCGTGCATGACGGCTTCCCGCTGAGGGTCATTTAATCCAGAAATATAATCAACCATTCCGCTCGTTTCTCTTCCTTCTATAACAAGTAAAAGTAGGAAAAAATTTGCTAGGGGAGATGGAGAATGACGTCAACAGAAGGGAGCAAGCGACACGCTAAGTAAAGGAGTGAGCAATTATAACATCGGCCCTAAATCAACGCCCATTACGTCTGAAACCGACGAGGCTATAGCTACACCGCCGTCGCCTTTTCGGTAACGAAGCCATTCATGGGTTTTATAATTGTAAAGAAACCCTTCCAAAATTCCGTAGTCGTCATCTTCAATTAAGCGAATAACCTTACGTAGATCGTTCCTAAAACCACGGTTTGCACAAACTTCAATAATAACACGAGTTTGTTCTGTTTTCTCATCAAACAGAATTACATCAGGTACTGGATAGCCCGGTCCTTCATCCAAGGGCGTTTCTGGAAGTGGAATAAGAGATATTGTCTGTTTATGATAGTACAGAACTCCTAGCTCAACCGTGAGTTTGCTGATGATGCGCTGATGATCGTAGGGTGAGTTAGTCCCATCATCATGGACCATAAAGGGCGGATTATACTTTTGTTCGTACATAATCGTGTAAATTGTGTGTTTATACACAGAAAAACGCCATTTAGAACGAGGAGATGCAAAAACGCGTAATTTTTCTAAATTATTGTGCAACATCTTCAACTTTCCTGCATCTTTCTCCTGATTGCAATCTGACTTAAACGATAACGAGACGCTGAACCTGTTGGAATCGAACCGAAACGTCGGAGATGCGGCTTCCCGACCGCCGTACCCTGACCGTCATGCTGAACTGGTCAAACGCTGCCAACAGGGCGAGCGACGGGCTCAGTATGAGCTTTACCAGCATTACGTGAAGGCGATGTATAACGTGTGCCTGCGGATTCTGAATCACGAAGCCGAAGCCGAAGACGTTTTACAGGAGGCTTTTATGGACGCGTTTGGTCATATCAATTCGTTTCGTGGGCAGAGTACGTTTGGGGCGTGGTTGAAGCAAATTGTTGTGAACCGAGCTATAAACCATCTCCGTAGCCGACGGTTAGAGTTGGTAGATATCGAGTCGCATCGCTTTGGTGAAGACGACGGACCTGATCTGGCTGATGTTGAGCCGTACGATGAGGAAGGCGTTCAACTGGAAGTGGAGCGGGTTCGCCGGGCTATGCAATTGTTGCCGGAAGGCTATCGGGTTGTATTGTCACTCTATTTATTTGAGGGCTACGACCACGAAGAAATAGGTAACGTATTGAATATAAGTGAGACAACATCGCGAACGCAATACCTGCGAGGGAAAAAACGTTTGCTGGAATTACTATAATAAAGCTGAACGATTATTGACTGGACGTTTTACTTACCAACACCGCGACAATCCTAAAGGAAGTCGACACACATATGAAAAAGGATAAACTTGAACGCTTTGTACGAGACAACCATGAGGCCTTTGATCGAGAGCCCCCGGTTGATCTATGGAAAAAATTAGAAGCGGGTCTTGACAAATCCAGTTTGGATAAGACGCTACCTCAACAGGCTGGACCGAGCATCGCTTCGCCGTTTCTGGAAGTGCATAAAAATCGTTCGCTGACGAGTGGACGACAAATTGGCTGGCCTACGCTGGATTGGCGCGTGGCGGCTTCTATTGCTGTCCTATTGCTGGCTGGTTGCTTTTTTTATATGAACCAGCGGTATGGGGTGGCGCATCAGCCTGAAGTGGTAGCTGCCAATCCGACTTATGCCAAAGAAGTTGTGCATTATACGCAGCTAATTGACGATAAGCGTGCTGAACTGAAACAAATGACGGAAGACAATCCGGCATTGTATCAGGAGTTTGCCACCGATCTTAATCGGCTGGAAAACTCATACAAGGCGCTTAAAGCTGATTTGCCAAAGAATCCGAATCAGGAACTGTTGATTCAGGCCATGATTCAGAATCTACAACTTCAGATTAACCTGCTTAATGAACAGTTGCGTGTTATTGACCGCATTAAACAACAAACCAATGAAACGAATCCTGTTTAGTATCTTATTTGTACTCGGCCCATTACTCACCTGGGCTGGGGAGCCGATTGACGTCGGTGAGAGCGAAAGCTCAATTGAAAAGAAAAAGACCATTATCAAACTATTTGATGTGGACAGTAAAGATCAACTGGTTGTCGACAATCAATTTGGTGAGGTCAAGATTGGATTGTGGGATAAAAATGAGATCCGAGTGCAGATAACAATCGTCGCCAATTCCGATTCCGACGAGCGTGTACAGAAATTCATAGATGCTGTTTCTATTGAAGAAAAGCGCAGTGGCGATCAAATTCTGGTTCGGACGAATTTTAGCCAGAGTAGCGTATCGAACTGGAGTTTCGGGAAATGGAAAGATGGTGGCGAGCGCAATTATGTCAAAATTAATTATGACGTGATGATGCCCAAGCGAAATGCATTAACCGTGCGGAATAAGTTTGGCAATACAAGTGTACCCGCCTTTCAGGCACCCTTAACGATCTATAGTCGATACGGAAACTTTAGCGCCGAAGACCTGACGAGTCGCCAGAACGATATTGATGTAGCGTACGGGAAGGCCGATATTCGTTCATTGGATGAAGGAAAGCTAAGAATTTCGTACGGCAACCTCGAACTGGAAAAGGTTAACGTGTTAGAGTTGGTCAATAAATTTGGTAAAATGAATATCGGCAATGTCGGCAAGCTGAACGCAGACATTGACTACTCGGGCGCCAAAATTGGAACGTTACGCGAATCCGGGAAGATTAAACTCGGCTTTTCGGGAGGTTTCCGTATCGATCAGATGCCTAAGACGGTGGATAATGTCGATATTCAGGCTTCTTACTCTTCCGTAGCGCTGCCGCTGGATCACAACAACGACTGCGATTTCGATGTGACGGTTAGCTACGGAAACTTCAATTACGATTCGGGCTCAACAATGCACTTTACAAGTCAGCCGAATGATAATGACAATCATCGGGGGCCTAAGCTTACTAAGCAATATATTGGCAAAGTAGGAAGCGGTAACGGCACTAAGGTAAAAGTGGTATCCAGATTTGGGAATGTGAATTTCAGGTAGTTAGTAGTTCAATTACAGCCTTGTGTTGAGGGAGTTCCTGGAGTAAGGTCATCCGGTCTGCCATCTCAAAGTCGGCAAAATCGAATCCAGGGGCTACCGTACAGCCTACTAATGAAAAATCGGTGCCCATAGCTGGCTTTGAGCCAAACCAGCACCCGGCTGGAACAACGGCCTGAAATACCTGGCCCTGATCCAGGCGGTTACCAAGCCGAATAACGGTCAACTCTCCAGCTGGCGAAATAACAAAAACCTCTAGTGGTCCGCCCGCATAAAAATGCCATACTTCGTCGGATTGAATGCGATGAAGCGCCGAGATATGATGACTCTCGAGCAAAAAGTAAATGGCTGTACTAACTGACCGATCCCCGCTAAAGCGGTTGGGTAAAGCTTCCTTCGAAATCGCTTCGGCAGAACGATAAGTTTCTGCAAAATAGCCGCCCTCAGGGTGAGGGTGCATGTTGAGCGTTCGGACGTAATCAGCAGCGGTCATGGGTAATGTTGAATGATAGAATGAGTGAGTGATAGAATGAATTAGCAGACTTGGGTTTACTATTCAATCAGTCTATCACTCACTCATTCAACATTAAAAATTATTGAGCAGCCTTCACGACAGTTAAGAAATCGGCCGCCTTGAGCGAAGCACCACCAATTAGACCGCCGTCTACGTCGGGTCGGGCGAAGAGTTCGGCTGCATTTTGGGCGTTGGCACTACCACCATATAGAATTGTCGTGTCCTGTGCGACTGTGTCGCCATATTGACCCGCAATGTGCTGGCGTAATTCAAAGTGCATATCCTGTGCTTGTGCCGAAGAGGCTGTTAAACCTGTACCGATGGCCCAGATGGGTTCGTAGGCGATCACGACTTTACCAAACGACTCGGCCGAGAGGTGAAACAGGCTTTCCGTGATTTGATCTTTTACAAAGCCAATGTAGTCGCCGTTTTCGCGAAGATCGCGCGACTCACCGCAGCAGAAAATAGGGACAAGGCCATTTTGGAGAGCAATGTTTACTTTCTCGGCAAGTTGAGCATTTGTTTCGCCGAAATATTGCCGACGTTCGCTGTGGCCCAGAATTACATACTCAATACCAATGGATTGCAGCATTGGCGCCGAAATCTCACCCGTATAAGCCCCCGATGCTTTCTCATGGCAGTTCTGGGCACCAATTGACACCTTACCGCCTGGGTTTAACTGCTGTTGTGCCGAAGCCAGATAAAGTGATGGTGTACATAATACAACCTTCACATCACCTGTGACTTCGTCTTTAACCATATTGATTACTTCCGACAGTAAGGCTTGAGCTTCATCGGCAGTTTTATTCATTTTCCAGTTGCCAGCAACAATTTTCTTCCGCATAATAAATTAGTAAGGCGTTCAAAATCAGTTTTCTAAATCAAACGAACAGATCATTCGTTTCGTAACCAGGGCGAAATTAGGCGTTTTAAACCGAACGATTTGTTTGTGTGTATGCTAAATTTTGTCCAGGCTTATATATGCTTGTTTTGTCATTTTTATTGACCTAAAACCAATCGCTAATTAATTGTGTTATTTGAATAAAAAAATGCGTAATTTTAATTTGATAAAATAAAGCTATACATGAAAACGCTGGTACTGGCCTTTGGACTGTTTCTGTCCTGTTTGGCTGCTCGGGGAGATGATCCTCAGCGCATGCCCGATAAGGATAGGTACGGCTTTTTTATTTCAGGAAATCGCACCTGGACTCGCATTCCGTTTCAGCTTCACTCGAATCTGATCATTGTTCCTGTACGAGTCAATGATTCGGATACACTGCATTTTATTCTGGATACAGGGGTTAGTAACACAATCATTACTGACCCAGCTGCATTGAAGAAAAGCTCTTTGAATTTGACCCGAAAAGTTAAAATTAGCGGGGCTGGCGAAGGCGGGAGTCTGACGGCCTCTATTGCCATCAACAATAGTCTGACTATGGGCGGGCTAAAAGCAGCGCACCATAATCTGGTTATTCTGGATGAAGATATGCTCAAATTGTCGGAGTACGTTGGTACGCCCGTACACGGTATTTTCGGCTATGAAATCTTCGCCAACTTTGTTGTAAATGTTGATTTTCAACGCCGGGAGCTGATGATTATGCGGCCTGATAAATACACTTATCGCAAACGTAAAGGCGATCGGTATCCAATTACCATTCAGGATACGAAAGCCTATACAGATGCGCTATCGGTGTTTGATGGGCAAAAAACCTTGCCGTTGCGGGTTGTTTTAGACACAGGCGCAGGTCATGCGCTCTTGCTTGATCGGTCACGCAGTACAGCGTCGATGCCAATTCCTGAGAAGAACATTCGGGCGCAATTAGGTCGTGGTCTTAATGGAGTAATTAACGGGAGCTTGGGTCGGATTCAGAAAATCCGGTTTGGCCGCTATGAAATGGACAACATTTTGGCCTCATTCCCCGATAGTCTGGGTTTTGGTATGAAACTGGTCAACATGCCCGAACGCCAGGGTAACGTCGGCTGTGAGCTATTGCGCCGATTCAATGTTACATTTAATTATCCGGATCAATATATTGTGATGAAACCCATCAAGCGTCTGATGCATGAGAGTTTCGAACACGATATGAGTGGTATGGAGCTTCGGGCAAAAGGTGATAGCTTCCGGAATTACTACGTAGATAAAGTCATTTCGGGTTCTCCAGCAGCTATGGCTGGGCTGGAAGAAGGGGATGAAGTTTTATTTGTCAACAACAGTTCGGCAAAAGATCTGTCAATTAGCGATATCTATAAGATATTCCAAAAGGGCGAAGGCAAAGAAGTATCTGTACTGGCCCGACGAAACGGGCAGATTGTAATGGCCCATTTTTTTCTTAAACGGTTAATCTGAAATGTCTCAGGTTTCAAGTTCAATGTTCCATGTTATTGAGTAGACTGGAACATTGAACTTGAAACCTGAGACATTTCAGTCCATCCGTTCCAGCTTGAACCGGAACGTTGTGCCTTTATCGACCTTGCTCATCACCGTAATTTTAGTCTTGTGAGCGTTCAGGATGTGCTTCACAATAGCAAGTCCAAGACCTGTTCCCCCCCGATCTTTGGAGCGACTTTTCTCGACGCGATAGAACCGCTCAAAAATCCGGCTCAGGTGTTCAGGTGGGATGCCCGGTCCATTGTCCCGAATTGACACCAGAATGTGCTTTTTGTCTTCTTCAAGATTCACCACAACCCGGCCGTTCTCATTGCCGTACTTGACCGCATTTTCTATTAAGTTGGTCATTACCTGTAAAATACGCTGAGAATCGGCTTTTACCCACACAGGGCCCGGCTGGGTTGTTCGTATTGAGAGTGACGTTCCTTTGGTTTGGGCAATCGTTTCTAATTGATCAAAAATTTCCTGTGTGATTTCAGCCAGATCAACTCGCCCAAAACTCATTTTTACTTCGCCGGTTTCCAGTTGAGAAAGGGCAACTAGGTCTTTTACCAGGGCGTCGAGGCCATCGAGGCTTTTGGCTGCTTTCGACAGAAATTTATCCCGCACCTTTTCATCATCGACTGCACCATCGATCAGCGTATGAATAAAACCCTGAGCTGCGAATATGGGCGTTTTTAATTCGTGCGAGACATCGGCCAGGAACTCCCGGCGGAACTGCTCCAGGCGCTTCAATTCATCGATTTCCCGTTGTTTTCGGGCGACGTAGACGAAAATCTCATCGTTTAATTTTTTGAACGGATTCGTGTTCTTGATGATCGATTTTCGGGAGATGCTGAAGTCACGGATTTTGAGTTGATGGATGGTTTTGTACATCTTATTGACTTCCCGGAACACGAGTAGTTCAATAGCATACAGCACCAGAAAAAACGAAATAGCAAACGACGAAAGGCCCACCACAAACAACATACTGCTGGTAACCCCCTCAACAAACGTTAAAAAGGTCAGCGTCAGTGCCGAAATCAGGCAAGCCAGTAAAAGCGCAATAATGCGGGGACTGAGAGACATTTAATGAATGAGTGAAAGAGTGAAAGAGTGAATGAGTGAATGCCATCCGGTAGTTTTATTCACTCATTCGCTCATTCACTCTTTCACCTTTTATTCCGGTTGATCGGTAAACATATAGCCTACGCCCTTGAGTGTACGGATGTGGGCGTCGCCGATTTTTTCGCGGAGTTTGCGGATGTGGACGTCGACTGTACGTTCGAGAACGTAAATGTCGGCCCCCCAGATTTTCTGAAGTAGCTCTTCGCGGCTACAGACTTTGTTCGGATGTTGGGCCAGAAAAAACAGTAACTCAAATTCTTTTTTCGGCAATATGATTGACTTGTCGTTCTGGCTAACCGAATAATTCTTTCGGTTAATCAGCAGATCGGCAATGGTAATTTGCTCGCCGGGGTCTGCTTTCTGCGCTTCACGCCGGAACAGCGCGTTAATACGACTCATGAGTGCCCGTGGCTTAATCGGCTTGGTGAGATAATCATCAGCACCTACGTCGAAAGCGGCAACTTCGGAGTATTCTTCCGAGCGAGCTGTCAGGTAAAGAATATACGTCTGGCGGAGTTCGGCAATGTCGCGAAGTTGCCGACCCGTTTCGATACCATCCAGATGGGGCATCATGATGTCGAGCAGAACCAATTCGGGCAAATACGTCTTGGCAATTTCAATGGCTTTTCGTCCATCGGTTGCTGTACGGACTTCATAACCTTCTTTATTAAGGTTGTATTCGAGCATTTCAACAATGTCGGCGTCGTCGTCAACGACTAAAACGCGATGCAGTGGTTGAGCGGCTTTTGCAGCACTCATACGAGATGGAAGTTGGTGATAATGACCTACTTTTAGTAGCTTACTTATAGCATTAACAGCCCGAAGTTACGTGGCTTATAGTCAACGTTACCAATTACAAACGCATACTTAACAAAAACTTAACAGTTACTTCATAAGCAACGCCCCTAATTTTCAACTGAAAACGAGTTCGTTAATTGATTATAAAGAAGTCTATTGTTCAAACTAAAGCCGATAACAGATGGTTGGCTACTTAGGTAACCCTGCCAAATGCTGAAAATAGAACTAAGCTCCCCTCGGTTGTTACCTGTTACTATGAATAATCACGCTTCGGAGATTAAGTTGCCTCCCTTTGTTAAAGTTGTTAGCGTACTTCTGTCACTCGTTATTATTGTCTATGGCCTGCATGCACTGAAAGGTATCCTTATTCCTTTGGTGTTCGCCATTTTGTTTTCCGTATTGCTGTTTCCGCTGGTACAACGACTCGAAAACTGGAAAACGCCCCGCGTAGTGGCTATTGTCCTTTGTCTGGTGTTAGCGCTAGCGATCTTAAGTGGTTTATTCTATGCCATTTCAATTCAGATTAGCAGTTTTGCTGAAGTGATTCCAAAATTTATTGACCGTGGTAACGAGTACATTGACAGCATCCAGACATTTGCTGACAAACAGCTAAATATAAATCGCCAGCGACAGGTTACTGAAGTGAAAAAATACCTTAATCAAGCTCTGGCTGAGGGAGGTACCATTTTAACGTCAACCTTGTTGGCTACCACTAATATAATCACCAATCTGTTCCTCGTCTTATTATTTTCCTTCTTCTTTTTACTCTATCGCGATTTCTTCAGGTCTTTCTTTTATAAAATATTGCGAAAAGTCCGCCGGTCAAAGATTGATAGCGTGATGCAGGGCATTTACGAGGTGGTGAAAGACTATCTGGCTGGTCTGGTGCTGGTTATTCTTATCATTGGCACGCTGATGACTGTCGGCTTGCTCATTCTGGGCGTAGATTATGCCGTTTTCTTCGGATTCTTTGGAGCCTGCCTGGTACTGATTCCTTACTTTGGACTGTCGATGGGATCTTTATTGCCAGCGGCTTATACGCTGGTTACACAGGACAATCCAATCAAAGCGTTAGGGGTAATCGGCGTCTTTTTATTTGTACAAACGCTGGAAGGCAACTTTATTACGCCCTACATTATTGGCTCTAAAGTTAGCATTAACCCGCTGGCCGCCATTGTTGTCCTTATTCTTTGGGAAAATATCTGGGGACTTCCAGGTCTGGTTTTAGCGCTGCCCCTGACGGCCATACTAAAAGTTATTTTCGATGCCACAGAGCCACTCAAGCCCTATGGGTTTTTGATCGGCGAAGCTGAGAAACCTCGACCACCTATCAAAAACCTGCAGGAACTGGCCGAGCAGTTACCCAAACGAGCGAAAAAGATTGGGAAAGTGGAGGAAAAGAATTGAATTCAAAGAGTGAAAGAGCGAATGAGTGAATAATGTTTGCGTCAGCTATTCACTCATTCGCTCTTTCACTCTTTAAAAATTAAGCGGGTCAAGATTCTTGAAATGGCCGTTCATTCGGATGCGGTCTTTGGTGCGTTCCATATCTGAGACGACGGGTAATACGGTATTTAGGTGTTGAATCAAGAATAGCTGGCGTTCGGCTTCGGTGTCTAGTGTCAGCAATTCGTATTCCTGTTCTACAGATAAGCCAACTTTGTGAGCCACCTTATAGGAAAGGTTTTTAACTGTCGGCGAATAATCTATGTCGAGTTGCAGTAAGGTGTATAGCCGCTTCAACCGTTCGGCCAGTGCCGATGCGTGGGCGCTGAAACCATCACTGGGTTCCACTAACTCAACCTCTCCGCCAGCGTACAACTTACCCGCCATCGGGTTCTCGAAATTCACTAATCGAAAGACACCAAGTCCCTTCGATTTAATGTCCATTCGCCCATCAGGATAGCGTTTATGGAGTGTAGTCACGTGCATTTCGGTGCCGTAACCAGGAAGCTTATTATTGATAAAGGCAGGAATGCCAAATGTACGTTCTTCCTCCAGACACTCGTTGATGAGCTGTCGGTACCGAGGCTCGAAAATATGGAGATTCAAATCTTCGCCAGGGTAAACAATAAGGTTAAGAGGGAACAGAGAGAGCGTCTTTTGCATAACGCCGAAAAGTTACGGGTTTTAGTTGAAAATAGCGTCTGATGCCATAAAACGGATATTTCGGGCCTGGGCTTCGGCGTAGATAGGATCACCTAAATAACCTAACCCCGTTACGTCAGACATACAGTCGGTCACGACGATCAGCTTAGAAACGAGTTCCGGCGCAAAATCCAGCAGTTGTTTTAGGCTATTGGCCACACAGTGCGACTTGGCTTCACCCATCAGATAAACGGTATCGAAACGGGCTAAATCGGCAATCAAACTGGTGTTAAGTTGAGTTTCGGGAACAGCTGGATCAGGCACCTGTGCCTGAAAGATGCCGAAGTGTTCAGATAGAGGATACAAGCCTTTTTGTACGGCTTTGTAATCAAGCTCCCGCTGTTTCGACCATTCTTTCAGGGCATCGAACAGGGTGTCATGCAAAGCAGCTCCTCGTGAGCCAATCAGGCAGTGTTCGGGCCAGATGAAATGGGTAAACTGTCCATCGGCTTCAAGGTCATGAACGTATTTTATGGCCTTTTCGGGCGAAAATCTCGGTATCCACTTACCCGCATCAATATCTGCTCCCGTGATTTGCGTAAAAGGAGCAGGGTTTTTACCCGCTGCATCATGCCAGAATAGCGGATGAGCGATATCTAAAACATGGTGCGTATCGAGCGTAACAACAATGTGATCAATCTGATCGGCATGTTGCCGGATAAGGGTCGCCATACGCTCAATATCCTGTTCAGCTCCCGGCACAAATAAGGCCCCATCAGGATGACAGAAATCGTATTGGGCATCAATAATTAGAAAAGCGTTTTTCACGGTTGTTTTGGTTTCCACGGCAACGGCCGACCGTCCGCGCTACATGTGTGAAATAAGCGAAAAAGCGCATACACATCGAACAACTTACCCCTTTTTCGTTACTTTGATGTATGAATTATACGGAACTCCAACTGCGCCTGTCGCCCGATTATACCGATATTCTCACTGCCGAGCTGGCCGAACTTGGTTTTGAGTCATTTGTTGAAACCGACGAGGGCTTGAGTGCTTATATTGTTGAGTCGGATTTTGATGAAAAGGCCGTACAGGAATTGATTGCTAAATACGAGGGTCAGACCGCAATAGCCTACGAAGTTAGTTCGTTAGAGAAACGAAACTGGAACGCCGAGTGGGAACGCGATTATGAGCCGATAGAAGTTGCCGACCAGGTTCGGGTCCGGGCGTCCTTCCATGAGTCGGATGCCCGGTTTCGTTACGATATAGTCATTAATCCGAAGATGTCGTTTGGTACAGGCCATCATGAAACCACCGCCATGATGCTGGAACAACAGCTCGGCCTTGATTTTGCCGGGAAGTCAGTACTCGATGTGGGTAGTGGTACCGGCATTCTGGCGATTCTGGCTGAGAAAATGGGTGCTCAAACGGTATTGGCTTTCGACATTGAGGAGTGGGCCGTTGAAAATGCCCGTGAAAATGCGGAGCTAAACGACTGTCCGAAGACTACGGTGTTTCAGGGGACGATTGCCGATGTTGACCCGACGACCCAATACGATATCGTACTCGCCAATATCAACCGGAATATATTGCTGGCTGAAATTCCATCCTACACAAACTTATTGACCAATAACGGGTATCTTGTTGTCAGTGGTTTTTACGAAAACGACGCGCCAGATATTGAACAGAAAGCAGTGGAGGTCGGATTGAGCCTGGCTAACCGAGCCACCACAAATCAATGGACATCTTTGTCATTTTATAAACCCTGATCGCGTTCGGGCAATCGAACGTCAGTCAGTTGCTGGATATGAATCGTATTTATTATAGCCTGATAATTACTTTGACTACCCTGACCGTTTCGTTCGGTCAGGCGGTTCGGCTTTCCGATAAGCCGGATCAGTTCATGGCCGATGTGCAAAAACTAATGGCAACCGGTGGACCAGTTGCCGTACGGGCCGGAACGAATTTACAGGCACTCTGGTCCGAAAACCGACTGTCGGCACAACAACAGGAGCGGGTGATGGTATTGAGCCGAAAAATGAATCAGAAGCGGCTTCCAGCAGCTACGCATTTCGCCCCTTTTTATGAATCGCTTTATCTGACAACTCAGCAACAACCCGCTACGAATGTTGATGGATTGCTGACAATTGCCGAAAAGCTATTCGACGCGAATGACCCCAAAGCATTTGCCCGAAGTCTCGAAACGACCCGGCGATTTATGGACCGCCATGAACTCTACGCCAGCAATTACAACAAACTCTATGCGCTTGGGGGAACATTTCAACTGCGTTATGTCGAAGCCCTGCAACCGGCTAAGCCGGGAGCCGTTCAGACGCCCGCCGATTCTATAGCAGCTGCTAAGGCCGCTGCCGAGCGGTCTCGATTCGATGGATGGGATACCCCCGCTTCTGCCGATTCTACTCAATCACGCCAGTTGGGAGCGCAATACATTCCGCAGCGTCGGCCAATTCCGTCGGTTTCAGGGCCAGTTATTACGTTGAAAGATGTAACGTTGGCGATCGTAGCGAATGGCGATTCGGCAATTTTGGCGAACACGAGTGGCGATATGATGCTTAAAGATGGTATCCTGGTCGGCCAGGGCGGTAAGTTTACCTGGGCTACCGCCGGACGGCCTGACATTTTCGTAACGCTAAGCGAGTATGCACTCACGACCATGAATCCGCGCTTGCAAGCTGATGATGTTACCTTGACCTACGGCCCTGCCAAGCCAATTAAGGGTGTGTTTGAATACGTTAGTAAGAAGAAAGGCGGCCCTGTTACCTATCCACGCTTCATGTCGTGGCAGAACGACGTTAAACTGCCTGACCTTGGTCCAGATATCGACTATCGTGGTGGATTAGCTTTATCGGGCACGCAGATGGTTGGTGCATCGGCTAGTGGGCAGCCTGCTCAATTGACAGTTAAATACAACGGAAAGCCAGCCTTCAAAGCAACGAGTCGCCGATTCGATTTCAACATGAGCGACACGACGGCTGTCGATTCAACGCAGGCAGGGCTAGCACAGTCTGGTTTTAACACAACCGAACCCGCAAAGCTAGCTACTTCTACAAAAGGTATATCTCGTCCAACCATTTCGGCTACATCGGCCTCATTTATTGGCTATGTAGATGCCGATTCAATTACTCATCCATCGGTAATGTTGCGGTACGACAAAAAACAGCGCATCGCCTGGCTCGATCGTGAACAACGTACCGATTTCGCCCGCGTTCCTTATTCCGATTCATACCATAAATTTTACATCTTGCCCGAAGTTGTTCGTTGGGACTTACCACGTCGGAAAGTCGATTTCTATCAGGTTGGTGCTAAACGGGAGGTTCCAGTGCGCTTCGAATCGTTCGATTATTTCCAGCCACAGCGTTATGCCGATCTGACCGTTGACTATGGGTTTCACCCCTTGCAAATTGTAGCGAATTTCGTCTCGACCAAAAAGCAACAGACCTTCTACGATGACGACATTACCCAGTTTGCTAAAAATGTTAACGCAACATCGTTACGAGGTTCGTTGAATCGGATGGTGCTGGAAGGATATATCACGCGAAACCCAACTACCCAAGAGATGCGATTGAGCCGAAAAGGCGCGTTGTATGTGTTGGCTTACGCGAAGAAAAGCGACTACGATAACTTTCAAATCCAATCGGTCTTTGCTTCGAATGATAGTATCAAGAATGCGAGTATAAGCCTCGACGATAAAATTCTGACCATTCGGGGCGTTAATCGCTTTACCATATCAGATTCACTGAAAGTATTTGGCTTCCCATCTGATAAAGTATTGCGGATTGGCAAAGGGCGCGATTTCACACTCAATGGTCAACTTAAGGCGGGAACGCTGCGCTACGCTGGTCGTGACTTAAAGTTTAATTACGACAAGTTCTCGATGAATCTCAACAAGATCGACTCCATTACCTTCTCGTCGCAAAAACTGGCGGCACAGGGGAAAGAGGGCGAAATTGGGGGTGATATCAAATACGAGAATCCCGGGACGGTTTATCTGGCTAGTGCCGATAACAAATCGGGTCAGGTTGCAGGGAAAAAGACTACTCAACGATTGGTGATGCCCGAAGGGATGACCGTTTATTTTAACCAGCCTGTGCGGGGAAACATCACGTATAATCAGAAAGTCTATTTCAAGATTCCGGCCATTGACAACGACAGTATCGGTAAAGGCGACATTTCCTTTATGGGAACCTTCTATTCCGACGGCATTTTCCCGCCCTTCAAAGCCCAGCTAGTAACTATGCCTGACAACACACTGGGCTTTGTTCACAAGGCTCCCCCAACGGGTTATCCGGTGTATGCTGGCAAGAAAGGTACAACACCCTCAACGGTAAAATTCACGGGTGATGTGGTTATGGACAAGAGCGGGCTTCGTTCCGAAGGGGTGCTAAGTCATATGACGGCCAGCCTGAATACGAATGGCATTTTGTTTATGACCGATTCGCTGCTGGCTTCCGGAGAAAAAGGCGAGATAAAGGAGGGACTAATCGGGAAAGGCTATTTTCCGCAGGTTCAGGTAAACAACTTCAGCCTGAAATGGTGGCCTAAGGCTGATAGCATGGTCATTACCACCCAGAAAAATAACTTCAACCTCTACAACGCAACGACCAATCTGGAAGGAGGCCTGGTTCTCCGTTCGTCAGGATTGTTTGGGAATGGAACCCTGCGTCGGAAAGACTCGGAGACCGTTTCAAACGGCATTAAGTTCAATAAAGAGGGTTTTGTCGCGAGCAATGCTCAGTTTAAGATCATATCGGCAACGGAAGCCCCCGGAGCCCAACTCGGTAAACCTATTCTACTGGGAAGAGATGTCGATGTGGATTTTAACCAGGTAAAAGGTATTGTTGGTTTAGCGATTACGAAAAGAGAAAGCATTGGCGATACAGCACAAGCGAGTATGGAATTCCCGTTTGCAGCCTATAAAACCAGCATTAACCGGGCTCAGTGGAACGTAAATGCCAAGACTATTGCCATGAAAGGTGATGTAAAAACATCAACCTTCACCGCAACTGCCGAGGAACAGGAAGGCCTGACATTCAAGGCGTCGGCGGCTTTGTACGATGTTGAAAAGCGAACCCTGAACATTAGTGGTGTCCCTTACATTGCCTCAGCCGATGCCCGTATTTTCCCCGACAAGGGTCTGGTGTCGATCCGGCGTAATGGTGAAATGCTGGCGCTGAAAAATGCCAAACTCGAATTAGACACAATCAGTTTATTTCACCGGCTCAAAAACGGGAATATCCAAATTCTTTCCCGAACGCGTTTTGCTGGTGACGCTACGTACCAATTTGCTACGGCCAAAGGAGATACGGCGAGTATCAAAATGGGGAGTTTCGAGTTAAAAGAAGCCCCAGCCGTAGCGTCGGCTTCATTAACCGCTGATGCCAAGAAAGCCCCCAAAGGCCGCCGTTCGGCGGCTACTAAGCCAGTAACAACCTATTTCACGGTTGCTCGGGCCGAAGTAGATGAAGACGATAACCTGCAATTGGCGCCGAAAATGCTGTTCAAAGGCACCATTGCCATGCAGGCTCCTTCGCGCGATCTGGCCATGGATGGATTTATTAAGCCAGCCTTGAAAAAACGGCAGGATTTGATAGGCGGCTGGATTCCGTTCAAAGAAAAAGTTGCTGAACGACTCGAAATTAAAGTCGATAAAAACCTAAAGAATGAAGGAGCCCAGCAACTGGTAGCTGGAATTCATTTCCGAGCAGATGGTTCGGGCTTGTACCCAACCTTCTTGTCGCCCAAAGAGGATTCGAGAGATACGGATCTCTTTTCGGCCTCAGGGATCATGCGGTACGATGAAAAAGACAAAGTATATCGAATTGCCTCGAAAGGAAGCGAACCTGCAACGAGTCAGGCCGAAGCAGCGGCTCCTGCCGCAGATAGTACGAAAACTAACAGTGCCAAGCCTGATAGCACAGCTGCTGTTGCGGCTGTAGAAGACGAGGTAGAAAATGCGTTTACCTTCAACGATGCACGCGGAGTGATGACTTTCAAAGGCAAGTTGAATCTGCTTAATTCAGCCCCGAATGAATACTTGTTAGCGGCAGGTTCGGCTCGGATTAATATCGATAGTAGTCTGTATCGATTCAATACGCTACTAGCTTTTGCCTTCCCGGTTCCTGATCCAATTAATGGCCTTATTTCGGATAAACTCGTTAAAGCCAATCAGGAAGAGAAAAATGACGAAGCCGCTGATGATGATCTGAATCGACTTTCGGATAAATTACTACCTCTGATTGGTTTGCAGGCGGTGGAGACTTATCGCGTGAAAGCCCAAAATCAGCACGTGCCTTTGAATCAGGCATCGCCCAAGTTGAATGCCATGCTCGTATTGGCCAATGCGAACTTACGCTGGTCTACGAAGTACAATGCCTTTTACAGTACGGGTCAGCTTGGCGTGTCGAACATCATGGCGACAGATATTAACGCCCAGATGGACGGCTTTGTCGAAATTAGGAAAACAGCGAACGGCGATGAAGTCAGTATCTATCTGGAATCCTCGCCCGAAGTATGGGTGTTTTATGACTACAAACCGGGTAATGCACCAACGGCTTTAGGTCAATTGGCCATTATCACCTCCGAGCAGGATATTAATGACCGACTGATTGCTGGTTCTAAAAACTCCGCTAAAGCAACCTTAGAAGTGGTACCGGCCACGGTCGATGAAAAAACGACCTTTGTCGAGCGTTACCTCGATCAATACAAAACCAAAGCCAAACCTGCCCCAAAACCGAAACTACAACCAGGGCAAAAGGTCGTGAAAGAAGAGAAAAAGAAAGACGAAAAGAAAAAAGACAAGGAAGCGGAGAAAGAAGGATTTTAGCGTTTTTTCTGCCAGATTTAAATCGTTTTTTGACATTCCGACATCAGGAGGAATCTCAAGCTTAACTCTTATAAAACTTGAGATTCCTCCTGACGTCGGAATGTCAAAAATCATCCCACTGCTATAAATTTTACGTGAAAGCCCTCTGGCGAGACTTACGCAACCACCTTCAAATAGACTTTCGGCTTGACCTTTATGTCGCCACTGCGCTCTGGGCTGCTTTGCTGCTAGCGGTCAATTTCTACTTCGACATTGAAGACTCTTATATTGATTCGTTTCAGGGAAAACCCATCTGGCCGTTTCTCTATTTTTGCCTGTACGCCACTGCTTACTACGTCAGCGTTTGGCTCTGGACACACTTTCATCATCGGGCCGACATCTGGCGAAGCCAGGATTTCTGGCTCCGAAGTGGCGTTGCGTTGATTGCCTATTCGATCTATGCGGGTTTTTATGCGCACAGCGAATGGAGCCGACAGCTATTTGATGGGCAGATTTATGTGTTTGCGTACTATTGCCTGCATAATCTGCAATCGGTACTGACAATTGTACTACCATTGTTTCTGTTCTATAAGTTGGCAGATCCCTATCCAAGTAGCTTTTATGGCATGGCTCCAAAGCGAAAGGGTTTGGCGCTCTATGCAATTATGCTGGCCCTGATGATTCCGCTCATTACACTGGCGTCGTTTCAGCCGGACTTTCTGCAATCGTACCCGACCTACCACGATACCAACGCCAACGAGTTCTTCGGCCTACCTGAATGGGTAACGGCGCTTGTCTACGAACTCTGTTATGGCTGGGATTTCGTACCGACCGAACTCCTTTTTCGAGGATTTCTCGTTATTGGTATGAGTAGAGTACTGGGCCATGGCGCTGTATTGCCAATGATTGTCTGGTATTGCGCCATCCATTTTGGTAGGCCATTGGGTGAGGCTATTTCGTCACTGTTTGGTGGTTATTTACTAGGCGTGCTGGCACTAAGTACCCGGAGTATCTGGGGTGGATTGCTCATTCATATTGGCATTGCCTGGGGCATGGAGATTGCCGCTTTCCTGCAAAAGGCGACTCACTGAAGTATGTAAAAAAACGCTGCGTTCTTTGCAGTTAAAAAACCTAAACCTATGATAAACAACCTATCTATTCCACCCGGTAAAAAATTCGATGCCATTGTTGTTGGCTCAGGAATTAGCGGAGGGTGGTCGGCTAAAGAGCTGTGTGAAAAAGGACTCAACGTTTTGCTCCTCGAACGAGGACGGATGATTGAGCACGTCAAAGATTACCATACGGCCACGATGAATCCGTGGGATTTTCCGCACCACAATCAGGCCATGCCGCTTGAGTTGCTGAAAAAGTACCCCGTCCAAAATCGAACGGGATTCTCCATTACCGAAGCAACGCATCACCATTTCGTCAACGACCTCGAAAATCCCTATGTCGAAGAAAAACCGTTCGACTGGATTCGGGGCTATCATGTTGGCGGGAGATCGCTGATGTGGGGACGCTATTCGTTTCGCTTCTCAGACCTTGATTTTGAAGCCAACGCCAAAGAGGGTATTGCTACCGACTGGCCCATTCGGTACAAAGACATCGCGCCCTGGTACGATTATGTCGAGAAATTCGCCGGAATTGCAGGGAATCGTGACGGATTGCCACATCTGCCCGATGGCCAGTTTCAGCCTGCCATGCCCGACAACTGCATGGAGGCCCATCTTCGAAAAACGGTGAATGAGAAATTTCCCGATCGCAAGGTAATTTCGGCCCGGGCGGCTCACCTGACAGCACCAACGCAGGAACAAACGAACTTGGGCCGGGCTAAGTGTCAATACCGAAACCTGTGTATGCGCGGTTGTCCGTATGGCGCGTATTTCAGCACCCAATCGGCGACGTTACCTGCTGCCCGCCGAACCAATCGGCTAACGGTTCGACCACATTCGATTGTCAATTCAATTATCTACGATGAAAAGACGGGCCGTGCCACGGGTGTTCGGGTGATTGACGAGCAAACGCACCAATGGCATGACTTTCAGGCCCGTATCATTTTTTTGAATGCATCAGCGCTGGGTTCGACTTACATTCTGATGAACTCCAAGTCGAAGCGGTTTCCAAATGGCATGGACGATAGTGGCCAGCTAGGCCACAATTTGATGGATCACCATTTTCATGTAGGAGCCCACGCCGATTATGACCACGATTTAGACAAATACTATTACGGTCGACATCCGGCAGGACTGTATATTCCCCGTTTCCGAAACCTGCCGAATCAGAAAAAGCAGGCGTTCAAACGCGGTTATGGTTTTGAAGTCTATACCGGTCGCGAAAACTGGGATCATGCCTACCATGAAGAAGGCTTCGGTGCTGATTTTAAAGAGAAAGCCACCCAGTTTGGTACCTGGAAAATCACACTCGATGCCTTCGGTGAGTGCATGCCTCACGAAGACAACCGGGTTTATCTGACTGATGAAATCAAGGATAAATGGGGCCAGCCTGTCCTGAAAATGGACGTTCACTACCGCGAAAACGAAACCCTTATGCGGAAGGATGCGCACGATCAGGCCATTCAGATGCTGGAACAATCCGGCTTCTCGAACATAGAAGGTTTCGACAGTCAGGCGCATCCGGGGCTGAGCATCCACGAAATGGGTACGGCCCGGATGGGAACCAGCCCGAAAAATTCAGTCTTCAACAAATTCAATCAGCATCACATCGTCAAAAACGTGTTCTGTACCGATGGGGCCGTTATGACTTCCTCTCCTTGCCAGAACCCATCGTTAACGTACATGGCGCTTTCTGCGCGAGCGGCCGATTATGCGGTGAAGGCGTTGAAACGGGGAGATTTATGAGTTTTTGATCATGTTTTTTGTCATTCTGACGAAGGAAGAATCTTAAAATATCCTCATTTGTGGGTAAGGAAACGTTAAGATTCTTCCTTCGTCAGAATGACAAAAATGCTCTAACTATAACACCGAATCTCCATCAATGAAGCAGGGGCTAACCCGTCTTTTTTCTTTAAATGGATCGTTAAGCTACTTGTTTCAATTGGAGTATCGAACCGGATCGTGTTGTTGCTCTGGTGATTATGCGCCTGATGAAAAATACGTTCCTGCTGGTCATTGCAGACAATGTATTCCTGTACGCAAAATGGGCCAACCGTTTCCGGATGAATCATAATAACCGTTTCCAGCGGATGGTCGAAATCGCTATCGAATCGTAGCTCCACACGGCTGATTTTTTGGCGAGAAGGCCAGCTCAACGTTAGCGTAGGATTTGCGTCGTCCGTCCTGGCAACCCAGGCATTAGGCTGATTCGTTGGCCGTTGAACCCCGTTTCGAACGTTTGCCGGACTGAATAACCGAATACCCGGCTGAATCCGAAGCGCAATGTTGTGACCAGCTGGCCGACGCTCCGGACACCAGAACTCGAACGTGTCGACGCCAATGTCTTCCGTTGGCTCCTGTTTCCCGTAATTCGATACGGCCGGGTTGATTTTATTGAAGACCGACAAAATACCCGTAACACGCAACTGACTGTATTGCAGTTGAATGTGTTCATTTTTCATGAACATCACAAATACATACTGAGCTTCTGAAAGCTGACTAATAAAATCCAGATGGATCTCCTGCCTGCCTTTATGGACTGGAATAGTCAACGTTTCCAGCGTTACATCAGGTGTATGGTTAAACGGCTTGCTACTGCGTCGCAATTCAACCACTAGCGTTGTATCCTGATCGGCGGTTACGAAGGCGGTTAGTTGCGGAACGGGGCCAATCGACAAGGGCAACATCTGAGCGGCTGAAGATGTCAGGGGCAATAGAGGGCCATCGGCAGGCAGCTCATTCAAAACAAATTCACTGGATGCCGATAGTTTGGCCTGTTGAGCAAGGTCGCTCTCATCACGGAGTTTAAGCCCTGGAATGTGCTGCCCGGTTTTCAGTAACTCCTGTTGTAACGTGTGCATTCGGGCTGGCTCGGTGAGGTCGCGGGGAAGCAGGTAGTCTCGCGTGCTAAGCGCTGCCGCCATACCTACGGCCTGCCCGACATGTGCGCTTGTGGCCATTACCCGAGACGACCCAAACGCTACGTGCGAAGCACTGATAATCCGCCCAGCCAGAAACAGATTCGGTACATTATGACTATATAGGCATCGGTACGGAATCTGATAAAGCCCCTTGCTATGCCACTGATTACAACCCGGTTTTTCCGAAAAAATACCGTCGGCAGGATGCAAATCAATTGACCAGCCGCCAAAGGCAACCGCATCGGGATGCGTCCGTTGTTCGACTACGTCCTGTTGAGTCAGCATGTAATCGCCCTCAAACCGGCGACTTTCGCGTTTGCCGGGAATCTGCCCAACCCATTCGAGGGTCATGGTTTCGGCTTCGGGAAACTGGCCGGAATTCTTGATGTAATTCCAGACACCGTACACCACTTTCCAAAGTTCCCACTTGATGGTTTCGGTATCGTGAACCGTATCTAACCGACCGCCATATTCAATCCACCACAGTTGACAGCCGTATTCCTGCGCGTTGAAGCGTTTATAACGGGGTATTTTGGTGATGTCGTCCAGCGCATAAGCTGGCGGAACAAACCGAACCGGGCGGCCGGTATCTTTGGTGTAGAAGTACAGCGAATGACCGAGTAATTCACCATACTCTTCGGTCGGGGCAAACTTCTCCCCAAATTCCTCCTGACGCTCAGCACCCATTCGGAAGGCGGCACCGGCTTGAAAGCCAACGATACCGTCGCCGGAAGCGTCGCAAAAAAGTGGTGCTACCAGTTCGTAGGCCATGCTGTTTTGGCTGCAAAAGGCTTTGATCGACTTAATAGCTTCGCCTGATTTCTCCACCTCATAGACCATAGTATTCAACAGGAGCGTAATGTTGGGCTCCAGGACTACCTTTTCTAACAGTATCGTGTCGAAAATCAGCGGATTCCCTTCGGGGTTGCGGTATAGGTTTTCGAGCAATAATTCGTCGATAACTCCGCCTTCGCGCGCCCAGCGGTTGTTGTTGCCCATGTGCGACGTAGCGCCCAATACCCACAACCGGACTTCGGACGATGAGTTGCCGCCTAACACGGGTCGATCTTGTACCAGCACTACCCGAATACCTGCCCTGGCAGCCGTAATGGCGCAGCAAACGCCCGACAGCCCTCCACCGACAACAATCAGGTCGGCATCGTGGCGAATGGTTTTTGGGGTTCGTTTATCGGCTGCTTGTTCGCGTATCATTCGTTAAATCAATCGTTTGGATGAGAATAGAAAATCCGGTTGGCTTTACGACTTCCACAGATAATGTTTTGTCGAAACCACGCACGGGAATGCTTACATCGGCCTGTTGGCCGGGTTGAAGGTCAGGGATAGGAATCGTTCGAGTATTGGTTTTTAGGGTGTAATTTTTGATCGCATACGCAGGGAAATCCTTTCGGGCCGTCACGCGTAGTTTTAGCGTATGTACACCCTCGCTACCGGTTTCCCAGCTTATTTTCTCAACCGTAACGGGGGCCATACCGGTTTGATGCGTCTGGTAAAGAGGCCGCTTCGATCGATCTCCCCGCACCAGGCCCCACGGACGGGTACCGTCTGGATTGGTGCCATCGTGCCGGCTCAAATAGTCATTAAACGACCACCACGAAGTCCCAACAATGTAGGGCAATTGCCGAACGTCGGTGAGAAATTTCTCAAGGTGTGTGACCTGACCTGCTTCCCCATCTTTGCCATCGGCTCGGGTACCGTATTCGCTAATAAAAATCGGTTTGTCGGGGTAGAGCGAATGGATGTGTTTCAGGATGTTGAGGTGATTGCCATAGGTATTGGTCGAAATAAAATCGCAATACTGACTGGCTTCATCTTCAGGCTTTTTCGGCAAAATATTTAACCGCATCGACGCGAAGGTGTACAGGCGAGTAGGGTCAAGCTCGCGCGCGTAGGCGATCATGTCTTTGGTCCAACGCTGCCCCGCTGGTTGCTCGGAGAGGTACTCATTGCCCACACTATACGCAATTACGCATGGATGATTCCAGTCGCGCTCGGCCATCTCCCGAAACTGTTGCCTGAATTTCGTGCGGATGGTATCATTGTCCATCTCTCTGGGTGTTAGCTGCCAGTTTCCGGCTTCGGTGATGATCAGCATACCATTGCGGTCGGCCCAGTCGTAAATGGTTTCGGAAGGCGTATAATGGGTTAGCCGGTGAAGCTCCATACCCGCTTCTTTCATTAAGCGCATATCTTTTTCCACCAGCCAATCCGGTTCCAGTGTGCCCAGGCCAGGATGATCGACCACGCGGTTACCACCTGCTACTTTGATCGGTTGGCCATTCAGCAGTAATTGCGCATCCCGAACTTCCACTTTACGAATCCCAAAATGGGTTCGAATGGTATCGGAAGCCGCTATGACCTGTACATCATACAAGGTTGGCTGGTCAATACTCCACAGCTTAACATCGGCTGCCTTCAAAACCGTTTCGGCTTCTAAGGTTGCTATTTGATTAGCCGCTACGTTTCCTGGCTGCTGTTTCCAGGTTAGCGTAATGGGCTTCCCAGTCTGCTCTACCCGAAAGGCTAGTTTTGGCGTAACGGCTTGTGCACTGGCATTACGAACGCGGGTTTTGATTTTCAGCGTAGCTGTGCCCTTCGCTAGGTCAGGCATAGCTTCCGTTTTCACATTTTCGACGTAAACATCTGGCTCAACGGTCAGGTAAATGGGCCGAATAAGGCCACCATAGTTTACCCAGCCCGGAAATGGGTCGTTAGGCTCGTTGTTGTCTTTGGCACCGGGAATTGTACCCACTCGCCACGTATTGTTATTGACCGAAATGGCAATGGTATTGTCCGAACCGTTCGTTTTTAAAAAGCTGGTTATGTCAAAATGAAAAGGTGTGTAGCCCCCTTCGTGAGTGCCCACTTTCTGGTTATTGACCCAGATCGCGGTTTCGTAATAAGCAGCGTCGAGGTGAAGAATAACGCGCTTTCCCGGAGTTGGTTTAAACGGGAACGTTCGGCGGTACCAGGCCGGGCCCGTGTAAAACTGATAGCGCGGGTCGACCGAGAAGCAATGCGGAACCGTTACTTTGTTCCAGCGGCCCAACGGTGCGTCTTCCCGATACCAGCTAGCTTTCTCCCCAACGGCCATTGGGTCCATGGCAAATACCCATTGACCGTGTAGCGGAATTGCATTTGGGTCGCGAATGGTGTATTGGGCGAAGCTCGTTGTGAGCAGGCCCAAAATCAATAGTATTAGGAAACAGGTTCTTGTATAGGTCATGTGTTAAGTATGGCTCGTTTATAAATTCGCTAAGCTTTATTTTATATTTGTGAAAAGGAAGTACACAATGGCAACTTCGCAACCAATACCCTCGAAATTGAGCAACCTTCAGATGGAATTGCTGAAGTTGTATCCCTATGCCGTTTCCGACACAGAGTTGACAGAAATTCGATTGCTTCTTGCTGATTATTTTGCCAAAAAAATTGATGCCGAGATGGGCCAGTTATGGCAGGAAAAAGGCTGGAGTGAGCAGACTGTTGAGGGATGGAAAAATGAACACCTGCGTAGCCGTACTGCTCAATGAGAATTGTACTGGATATTAATGTGTTATTGATATCACTTCCAGTCGCGTCGCCATATCGACCAATTTTTGACGCTTTAAAAACTGGTAAGTTTGATTTGGTTCTGAGCACAGATATTTTGTTGGAATACCACGAAAAGCTAGCCGAGAAGACCTCCCCAACCATTGCCGATAACGTCATTAAACTTTTGCTTTCGCTAGAAAATTGTTCATTACAGCCTGTATATTTTGAATGGGGCTTAATGCATAACGATCCAGACGACAATAAATATGTGGACTGCGCTTTAGTGTCAAACGCTGACCATGTAGTCTCTGAGGATCGCCATTTTTCTATTCTTCGTGACATTGAATTTCCCCGTTTATCAGTTATCCGTGTTGATGAATTTCTCGATTTGCTCCGACTTTGATCCCAACTGAACGCGTTGGGAAGCTCGCCAGGGAATCAATGCTGCCAGCAGAACTAAGCCACCAAGTGCTGCGGTGATACCTCCGCCCACATTGGCAAATGTGCTTAAACCAGCCAGCATTAACGCCGTGAATACCAGTGATCCGGCAATGACCCGCAGCCCAAACCGATTCTGTTGTCGGATGGCCAACGCTTCTTCGGGCGATTCGCTTTGCGCATCCTCCCGCTTTTGCTGACGGGCAATCAGGTATTGATAGTATTCGTTAGCGGTCCTATCTTTTGACCGCGCCCACAACTCATAACCCAGTAACAGCAGCAACGGGAGACCAACCCCAACGATGGTTTCGGTGCCTCGGGTCAGTTTAAAATCAAATAGGAGAGGAGCCAGTATCTTAAAAAATAGGTTGACAGTCAGGCCAATGCCCGTAACCCAAAGCGTTACTTTGCTGGTCAGGCGTTTGGAGAACAACGCCCAGAGAGGAGGAGCCAACAGCGGACCGCCTGAAATGGATGAGATGCTTAACACCACTTCCACAATGCCACCGGCTGCGGGCACCATCAGCGCAATCCCAATCATGCCCAGCCCAAATACCCAGGATGAACCCCGAGCTACCTGAATCAGCTTTTTATCGGAAGCCGCTGGGTTAATCAGCCCTTTGTAAATATCATTCGTAAACACGGCCGACACGACGTTTAGGGCCGTGTTTGCACTCGCCGATGTTGAGAAATACATGCCCGTTAGCATTAGGCCCAGAAGGCCCGGTGGCAGTACGAGCTTACAAATCATAAGATACGCATTCTCGGTATCAAGCCCGGTTAATGATGGGTTGATGGCTTTGTAAATCATGGGCGGCATCATCCAGATAACTGGGCTGATGAGATATAAGCCCGCAAACAGAAACGCCACGTTGCGCGCCGACTTCGGGCTGTCAACACTGGTGTAGCGTTGCACAAACGTCCAGTTGCCTCCGATGTAGCAGATGTGGTAAATGACAAAAGCAGCTATGAAACCGAAAGTGTATTCGCCGTTTAGCAGATTAAAAAAGTCAGCCGGCACGTGTTGCGTGAACCCGTCGATACCGCCCACTTTATCCAGCGAAAGCGGTAAGAGAATAAATACAGCCGCCGATAGTACCACGAACTGCAAAATATCGGTCACCATAACTGCCCACAACCCACCAACGGCTGTATAGGCAATCATGAAGAAGCCTAGACCAATTGTGCAGGGAACCAGCGGTAAATTCAGCGACGAGCTAACCAACTTAGCCACCGGATACAACACCGAACCTTTAATGAACAGCGAAACCAGCGTAAAAATGAATATGTACGCTTTCTGGACGGTTGTTCCTAGCCGGGTGCGGATAAACTCAGCGGCTGTTAAAGCACCTGTTTGTTTCCAGCGAGGGGCCAGATAAAGGCCAGTGATTAATGCGCCAATGCACATGGTCCACTGAATGGTAATGGCTACCCAGCCGTGTTTGTAAGCAATGGAACCCCATGCCACGAACGTGCCCGCCGAAAAGAAACTCATGAACAGGGATAGGCCGCCAATAAACCATGGCACGGCCTCCCCACCCGCAAAGAATGATTTCAGATTTCGGCCGGTTCGGGCAAATAGCATCCCGATGCCTAACACAAAGGCCGAGAAAATGACAATAACGGCAGTATCTATGGTTGTATTCATAATGTCTTAGTTATGTTTTTTGACAGGATTTACAGGGAAGCTGTTTAAACTTTCTATATCCGAGCTATAATTGGTTTTTTGTCATCCCGAGGAACGAGGGATCTTCGGTAAAAGGAGTTTTTGGTTCGCTACCGAAGATCCCTCGTTCCTCGGGATGACAAAAAATGCGACTACAAAAAGAAGTTTTACAATTACAGGATGAACAGGATTTTATTCCTAGATGCCAATCCTGTTCATCTTGTAAATCCTGTCAAAAAATTACTGTAAATCAATCTCCAGCACACGTTGGCCAAAACCTGGCAAATCAATTGAAATGACGTCGGGGGCAACCGTTTCGTTGGTAGGCAGCCACTTTGCGCTTGCAATGCGTTTTTTCAATACGGCAGGGTTGATCTGTATGTTGGATTTCGTTGCTTGAACGCGGTTGTTTTGCAGAACGACGAACAACTTTTTCTGATCGGCAGACTGTGCCAGAATGTAGTCGATAACGGGACTATCGGGTTTTACCAATTCTTCCTGAATCAGTAAGGTAGCGGGTTGCCCATAAATCGTTCCGGCTTTAAAACCGTACGTTTGGTGTGGTCCAACTTTAGGTGTTACGAATCCTCGCGGAAAAACTACCTTACCGGCTGATCGTAACTCGGCTTCGGCCATCAGATAGTCGGTTAGCCAGCCAATTTGCCACCAGGCATGGTGCGGATAAGGGCCAGCTCCTCGGTTCATGGCCTGCCAATAGTAAGAAGCCACGCTGGTTTTCTGGTCGACAAACGCATCACGCCCGATAGCACCCGCCCGAGCCATATCGGCAAAAATTGGCTCCTTGGTTAAGCCATACATTCGAATAAATAGACCGGCGTGGCTGCATAACTGAATAGGCCCGTGCCGAGTCGCCGACCCGAAAATGCCGCCGTGTTCAAAACTCAAGCCTGTCTGGCTAATCTCCCAATCTTCGCGGGCGACTCCATTTACGGTTTTGGGCTTATGACTGGCAATCGGATGGGTGTAGATCGACGTAGTGTACACTTTGGCCGCTGTAATAGCAGCCGTTTTGTAACGGGCGTTTTTAGTCAGATCATACAAATCTAACAGCGCCTGCGCCGACTGGCCGGTCGCGAAATCGGGGGCGTAACGGGCGTCGCCACATACCCCCAGATAGCTGCCCGTTTCGATGGCGTTTTTCAGAAACCAATCGGCACCTTTGCGGGCAGCAGCGAGGTATTTCGGATCGTTCAGAATGCGATAGGCAACGATCAATCCGTAGAACGTGGGCCGTACATCCTGAATGTCTTTGAAGATTTCTTTTTCGGTATGGTGATCATAGGCGACAGCCCAGCTACCATCCGGTTTTTGCCAGGTTAACAAACGGTCCGCACCGAACCGAAGCCGTTCTTTTAATTCAGCATTGGTGGGCTCGAACAAGATCATATTGCCAAGGTCGAGCATGGTGTAATACGTAAGGCCAATGGGTTCGACAACTTCGCCCCATTCTTCGACAAACTTTTTCTTTTTCGCCAGAAAGTATTGTCCTTCGGGTGCTCCCTTGAAAAAATTGTTCCCGGTTTCCTGCTGAGCAAGTTTGAAATTCTCGGCGTAGGGCAACACGTTTTGGGTGAGTAACGGATCTTTCGTTGCGTTGGCCAGCATCCACATCGCACCATAATCGGAGTTTTTCATGGCGTCTTTATCGGAGCCAACTACACCACCCAGATACGACTGAGCCCCGATCTTCTTTCCTTCAAACTCTTCAATATTCCACAAAGACGTTTTTGGGTCGGTCAGGTAATGGTGCATTTTTTCGATTCGGTCGGTCAGCGATTGCTTGCTTTGCCGTAATCCGAGCGTTTCCTTGAACCGATACACATCATATACCGCGTGGTTTAGCGCCTTGAACCAATCGCCATCGGTGAGGTTGTATCGAAACGTATAGCTAATCGGTTCGCCTGTTTTTAACGCCGATTTGGGTTCGCCCAATACCGGATAGTAGAGCGTTGGCGAAAGCTGGGCTTTGCGATTCATGTGCGACAACCCGATGTTCCAGTCGATTTGCGTGATTTTGTCTTGCGCCCAGGGGTCACGTGCCAGGCCTGGTTCGGGGATAACAGCCAGCGTAACACCATTTTTGGTGGTAATCATCGGGCTAAGTGTACTGGCGCAACGTTCGCGGTAGATGACGGGCAGTGTCGGGATGCCGTGACCGTAGGCATAGGCCAGCGCAAAATTTGGTTGAAACTTGTTCCCTTGAAAATAACCCGGTACGGTAGCCCAGGCCAGATTCTTCTCCAGAGTTGTGGCAAGCGTTGGGGTCGCGAGCGAAAAATAACCTGCTTTCTTCGGGCTAATCGTCTGCTTAACAATAATATCCGATGCGAATTCTGGGTCTAGTGCCCACTCGGTAACGATGCTGGCAACCTCAGTTTCCTGCCGAAATACCAGCCTGTTTTTACTAACCTGCTCGGCTTTCTTCGGGAAAAAATGAATGGCTTTGCCCGCTTTATTCAGCGAAACCGGATTTGTACTTTCCGCCCATTGCACTTGTTGGTAATGGTATTTCTCGCCTGGGAAAATAGCCCCGGTGATGTCTTTAAACGTCGTATCGGGTTTATCAGATGGTTTTTCGGCCGCATACAGTAGGGTATTTTCTCCAGAAGGATTAGCCATGTTCAGCCACGCATTTCCTTTGCGTACTGCCACCTGCCCAATTGCCCAACCCGTTGAGGTGTTTTGCCAACTGATTTTTACCCGATCATTACTCAGCGACAGGGTTTGGGGTGATTGAGCCTGAACTTGTAAGGCTGCTATAAGTAGGACAATAAAAATACCTTTCAAGTACTTCATAGTTAACGGTTGTTTGCACTGATATTCTCGGTGTTCGTGGTGTCGGTTTCTAAAAACCGACACTGAAAGGTTTCTCAAAACCTATTCAAAACTTACTGTATTCCTGTCGCGAGGTGTTAAGAAACCTCACGTGTCAGCTATAAGTAGCTGACATCACTCAGTTAGTTGATAGCATATATATCAATTTTTCAATCCCTCGGTCATAAATGTCTTTGGCTGGCCATCCTCTCCGGCATAAACAATGTAGACGTCCAGGTCTTTTCTGGTGGACAGATAGCGCTTGGTTGCCTCCAACCCCATCACAAAAAACGCGGTGTCATAGCCATCAGCAGTAATGGCATCCGGCGCGAAAACGGTCACGCTCAACACCGAACTTTGTTCCATCAAACCCGTTTTGGGGTTGATGATGTGGCTAAATGTCTGTCCGTTCGATTCGTAATGATTCCGGTAGTTTCCGGCGGTGGTCATCGCTCGATTTACCAGTTTCATTGTGGTCAGCATTTTGCCGGGCTGGCGTGGGTTTTCAATCCCGATTGTCCAGGTCTGCCCTTCGCCTTTTTTCCCTCTGGTACGAACCTCCCCGCCAATTTCTACAATGTATCGATCAATTCCCTTGCTTTCCAGAAACTCCGACACCACATCGACCGAGTAGCCTTGCGCAATGCCGTTGACATCCAGACGTATATTTTTCTTCAGCTTTCGAATGGATACAGAGTCAAACGAGATTTTCTGAAAACCAACGAATTGTAATAATGAGTCACTGTTTACCGGCTCGGTTAGCCGTACTTTTTTCGGCCCAAACCCGTATGCTTCGATCAGCGGCATGACCGTTGGATCAAAAGCCCCGTTCGTTACCCGAAATACCTCTTCCGACTTTTTCAGCACTGGATAGAAATAGGGCGATTCGAACCGGTGCGTCTCCGAACGATTGAACCGCGAAATCTCGGAATCCGGTAAATAGGTCGATAGGCATTTATCAATCGTTATCAGGACTGAATCAATTTCTTTTTTGAGGTTCCGCTGCCGCTCATCCCGGTATTTTATGTGATACGTTGTCCCCTGTGTTTCTCCCTCCAGATTGATCATGGGTAAGTCGGTGGCCTTTGATAAATAAGGGGTGAGGAGAAGGATGGTTAACCAGTAATAGTTAAGCGTTTTTTTTAGCCCCTCTCCCGTTTTGGGAGAGGGGTTGGGGTGAGGGTAAACGTTGCCCTCACCCCCGACCCCTCTCCCAAAACGGGAGAGGGGAGTGAGCCTACGGCTTGCTACTCGCAGTGGGTTCATCTTTGATGATGGCCATGAATTCCGGCAAGTGTTCCTGATAAACACCGCGTGGCGTCGTACTGTATTTTTTAGCCATGTATGCGGCAAAACCAACGACTTCCCCCATCATACCGCAGGTGCGCATAACGCGCGTGCTACCAAACGCAACGTGCGTTGTGCTGATGTTCCGGCCAGCCATAAACAGGTTGGAAATATTCTTCGAATACAGACAGCGGTATGGAATGGTGTATGGAGCCACTTTGATGTGCTTCGTTCCGGCAAAAAACTCCTGCCCCTCAAAGTACTTGCTGTTTTTGGGGTCTGGGAAGTGGAGATCGATGGTCCAGGTGGCCGTAACGGTGCCGTCTGGGTACTGTTTCCCTTCCTGAATATCCATCTGATTCAGAATATGATCGCCAAGTAATCGGCGGGATTCGCGCTTGCCGCCGATGTAGGCTACCCAGGCCAATTCCCGTTTGCCATATTTCTCTTTTTTGTTGGTTTTCAGATACGACCAGTTGCCGTAGATAGCCCGCAGGTTATGATCACGAATTTTTTCGGCGTCGGTGATGGTGTTGTAATTCCCAAAACCGGTTTCCCACTGCCAGTCGGAGCGGGCTTCGTCAATGTGGTATTCATCCGAAAAAGGCAGCGCCCAGGGTACTTCGGGGAACGACGAAACCGTGTCGCGTTCCAGCGATGCCCATAGATTAGACGTGCCCAGCGTAAAGTCGTCTGACTTATCGGCGGCCAGCGATTCACCTGTTTCGGCCTTACTCTCGCGCCCGAACCGGTAGTCGGCACCAATCAGATAGCCGAGCGTTCCATCACCAGTGCAGTCGGCAAAGTAAGTGCCTTCGAAGCGCGTTTCTTTGTTGGTCGCAATATCCCGACCCACTACGGCAGTCACTTTGTCCTTCTCTTTTTCGGCCTTGTAAACGTGCGTGTTCAGAAACAGCTTAATGTTTCGTTCGGCTTTTACGATGGCAATTTTACGGGCATCGCCGTATTCGTTGCCGTTCGGATTACCATTGCCCGGATCGCCATTGTCCATTTCCCGAACGATACGCCCGAGTTTAGGATAGTGGTTCTGATCGGTTTCGCCCCGGAGGTGCACCCGAACTTCTGAGCTGTTGTTCCCACCCAGCAAAGGTCGATCCTGAATCAGAGCCACTTTCAGGCCCATGCGAGCGGCCGACAGCGCGGCACAGGTGCCAGCAATACCTCCGCCTACAACGACCAGATCGAAATGACCTGCATTAGCCGTTGTGCCGGTCAGGTTAAGTAGTTTATTTCGAAAAGCGGTCAGCGCTTCCAGTTTATCGGGTGGTGTGAATTTGGGAGCGTTGGTAAACAGAATCGCGTCGCAGCGTCCGTTGAAGCCAGTCAAATCGTGTAAGGCCAGACTGGTCTGATCATTTTTAATATCAACTTCGCCACCGTTGTACCATTTCCATTCGTCGGAACCACTTTCGCCGAAGACCATCTTTACCGGCTGATTATCAACAACCACCTGAAATTTCCCTGGACCTTTCGGAAAAGGTGCCCAGTCTTTGGTGCGCACCCAGAGTTGGTATTTTCCTTTTTTAGGGAAGCTAACCGTCGTGGTTGCATCTTTTACCGGGCGTCCCATACCATGCGCCATCATGTAGGATGAACCGATGACAACAAAGGATTGCTGATCGATAACCCAGCCGCCTTTATTCTGAAACGACTCCGTTTCGACGAAAACCTGATCCTGAGCCACCAGGGGCAAGGCGAACAGCAGGAATAGGAGAAGTTGACCAATTGATTTCATCTAATTCTTTGATTTTTGGAACGCTGATTATTATGATTTTTACTGATTTTTAAGGATTTATAATTAGATCATAAGCATCATAAAAATCTGCCGGTCCGCCGGTGCGGTTCTATTTGGTTTGAGTAGCTTTAAAAGCATTCATCTTCGCCACAACGGCGGGGTTCTTTGGGTGAAAAGAAGTTAAGACTCGATTGATCTCCATGGCATATTCCTGATTTGACGTAACCAGTTGATCCGCCATCGTTTGCATCACTTTCTTGGATAATGTCGGTTGGGTGGCCAGCAAATTGAGCATCAACGTAAACTGCTCCCGATTGGCATTGACCATCGCCTTAGCCGTTGCTTCAGCCAGCGAAGACTGAAAGGGGATTTTCGCCAGCTTTTTCAGAATCGCGATTTGCAGGGGGTAACTCGCCGATTGGTACGTTTCCCAAAGCCAGACCTGACGTGCATTACTGGCGAAAAACGGATTGCTAATTTTTTGAAGAGCCGAGCGAGCCGTAAAAACGTTTTTCCCCCGAATGATTTGCAGTATATCGGGCGTGAACGATTCGGTTATGTTCCCCGCTTTATCGACCACTTTATCCATGGCCCAATATTGGTAGTGGTAGTTGCTGCTGGTCAGGAAACGGTGCAGCAGATCGTCTGTTCGATACGATTCGGTGATCTTTTGCATTTCATCCGATACCTTTCCATGAGCGATGTGCCAAAGCGTATAGCAGGTATACACAGCTCCATCGATCACCTCGTTTTTGACGGTTTTCAACGTGGCTCCCGCTTTCGCATCTACGGAGTCAGCCAGGTTTTCGGTGCCTTTTCCAACCAGATCTTCCATGGCCACGTCTTTCAGCAGGGAGTTCGTATTGCTCAGGATATCCCGCAGCTTGTCATAGTCCTCCTGTTTAAATTCCCGGTGATCCATTTTGGTCAGAACTTCGCCAGTTGGTAAGTCGTAGCGCATATAATTGCCCAGTAAATCCCAGTAGAAATTGATATACACCGGCTTGCACTCACCTGTCAGGCAAACGGGCGTAAACACATTGCGGAAGAAATAGGCGGGCTGGTCCTGCTCATTGAACGCCAGCTTCAGGATGTAGGAAGCTGTATCGTTTTCGACAATGGTAAACTCCCGGATTTTCTCCGACTTTTTCGTAACCGCTTCCGGTCGTTCCGAAAAACCGGAAAGAGCCAGCAGGATTAGTAAAAAAGTCATTGAGCGGATCATTCCTAAATGAGGTCTTCCTCAGATTTTAATCGTACTACTTAGATTAACATCACGAAGGCTCATTTTTGTCATCCCGACGTTAGGAGGGATCCGCTCCGGCGGCCCGGTCAAGTTGTGTAATAGTCAAGCTTGAGATCACTCCTAACGTCGGATGACAAAAAATGGCTTCCTACTTCCAATCTGAATTCTGTTCCAGCTTCGAATTAGCGTTCAATTCGTCCTGCGGAATTGGGAAATATTTGTTCTTCGCGGTTACGTTGCGAGTGGGGTAAACCGAGTTGACGGCTTTGGGAATAACCGTCAGGAATTTACCCGTCCGGGTGAGGTCATACCAGCGGTCGCCTTCGGCAAAAAACTCCCAGGCCCGCTCCTGAATCACGGCGTCGATGAAAGCATCTTTACCGAGACCCGTTTGCAAATCGGGTAAGCCAGCCCGTTTCCGAATAGTATTCACGTAGCCATAGGCTAGTGTTGTGGCACCGTTTAGTCGGGCTTCGGCTTCGGCGGCAATTAGGTACATATCGGCCAGACGAAGAATGGGTATGTTCGGAATCAGACCAATCGTCGAAACCGGATCCTGGTATTTCTTGATCAACACCCCATCGGTTGTAATGGGCGTAATGCTCCTTTGGGGAATGGTTTTGGCATTTTTATCTACATACGTCGTGTCGAGCAAGAGCCGGCGCTTGTCCTGCGGGTTGAACGAGTTATAGAACGACTGATACGCGAACATCGAGCCAAAGGTCGTTTTACCGTATTCTGGTCCAGCACTGGCCGGGGGACCGCATAGGCCCGTCAATTGGTGCGAGCGTCCTGGAGAAACGGGGTCAACTTCATACGCCCACATGTTTTCGACACGAGCCGCGTCTTCCTGATCGTACCTATAGACATTACGCACATCGGGCATCAGCGAGTATTTTCCCGATGTGATAACGGCCTGCGCTTTTTCGAGCGCTTTCGCCCAATCTTCGTTATACAAAGCCGCTTTTGCGTACAGCGCATTCACCACTTCTTTCGACGGGCGGCCTTTGTCAACTGCCGGGTACGATGGTAAACCGGCCGCAAATGCCTGATCTAAATCGGCATAAATCTGCTTGTACACATCGGCTTTGGGGCTTTTCCCAACAATGGCATCGGTTTGCGAATAGCTGGGGGTGGTTTTGATCACGACATCGCCGAAGTTCTTGGTGAGCATCCAGAGATAGAACGCCCGTAAGTAATACGCTTCGCCGATGATCTGCTTTTTGCGGGTTTCGTCCATCACCGCTGCGGGCACTTTGGCAATAATCCAGTTTGCTTTCTCGATGCCATCATAACCCGATATCCAGATTTGCTGAGGGGCTTCGTTGAGACGTGAATTACTTTTCTGCGTTGTATAGTTGACGTCGTACGTAAAGAGCGTCAGCGTGTTCCGGCCCACCACACCACGAGGGTAAGTTTGGTCGTCGCTAAAATCTGCGATCAAGGTTCCGGCCGGGCCACTATACATATCCGCAAATGGATCATAAGCGGCTATCAGCCCCTTCTCGGCATCGGCAGCCGTTTTGTAAAAGGCTTCGGTGTAAATGGACGAATAAATGGTTTCATCCAACTGGCAGGAAGCCAGACCGAAGGCAACGAATATAGGAATGAGTATCTTTTTCATTTGCTTAAAGAGCGAAAGAGTGAATGAGTGAAAGAGCGATTTGTCCTAGTGGGTAAAGAGTGATCGATGCATTTTGTGCTACTAGCTAGCACGCTCTTTCACTCATTCGCTCTTTCACCTTTTAAAACGTGACTTGTAAACCGCCCAGGAATGATTTGGCTTGTGGATACACGAGGTTGTCGATGCCGATGGCGGTATTTGACCCTGCATAGGTATTCACTTCCGGATCGAAACCACTATACTTCGTGACGGTGAACAGGTTGTTGGTGCTCACATACACCCGAATTTGCTGAACTCCTTTAATGTGCGGCAGCGTATAGCCCAATGTCAGGTTCTTGCAACGCAGGTACGAACCATCTTCAACTACCTGACTCGTCACGGGCAGACGGCCCGCCTGGAAACCACTCACGTACTGGTTGCTTGGGTTCGTTGCCGACCAACGATTGGCAAGCCCCGCCAACTGGTTCCGCTGGCCCAGTGGCATTTCGAATGACAGACGAGCAGCATTGTAAATGTCATTGCCCTGCGACCCTGATAGGAACATGCTCAGGTCAAAGCCTTTGAACGACAGATTCGTAGAAAAACCGTAAATGAACTTCGGGTTGGGATTGCCGGTAATCACCTGATCGGCCGCCGAAATGGTGCCATCGCCGTTGATGTCTTTCACTTTCAGACCACCCAAACGACCATCGTAACCGGGTAGGATCGACTCGCCCGTTTGGTTGATACCGTCGTAAACGTAGGTTTTGAAAACGCCAAGCGGCTGGCCAACTTTCAAGACGGAGTAGGCGGTAATGAACCGTTCCTGCGTGGTGCCACCGTCCAGATCCAGTACTTTATTGCGGTTCATAGTCATGTTGCCCGAAACATTCCATTTCAGCGGCCCGTCCAGAATCCGGGCGTTTACAGCGAACTCCAGGCCCTTGTTTTCCAGCGAGGCAAAGTTGCCCGTAATGGTGCTGTAACCCGAACTCAAGGGTAGTCCTTTTACGTACAGCAAGTCTTTGGTGGTTTTCTGATACGCATCGACAATGATGCTGATGCGGTTGTTGAGTAAGCCAATATCAAGACCGATGTCTGCCTGAGCCGATTTCTCCCAACGTAAATCGGGGTTGGCAATGCCCGATGGATTGATGCCCGTTACATAGGTGTGGTTGATGTTGTAATCACTTCCCGAAGCCGAAACCGTTGCCAGCGATTGGTATGGGTTAAGGCCACCGGCATTACCCGTAATACCGTAGCTACCACGTAGTTTCAAATCCGAAAGCCAGGTCACGCTCTTGATAAATGGCTCTTCGATGATCCGCCACCCTGCCGAGATAGCCGGGAATAAACCATATTTGTGGTTTGCGCCGAACTTGCTCGATCCATCGACCCGAGCGGTCAAATCCAGGAAGTACTTGTCTTTATAGCCATAGTTGACACGGGCCAGATACGAGTCCAGACGTGTGCGACTCCGACTGCTGGTGACAGTGCGAGTCAGGGCTAATTGCAAGGCTTCGTTTTGGGTCGCATCGTTCGGGAAACCCGTGGCGTTAATTTGGTTCGAATTGTTGTCTTCCGATTGAGACGCCACTACTGCCGTCGCCTTAAATGAATGATGCTGGTTGAAAATGGTACTATACGTCAGGATGCTTTCGTGTAGTAATGCCAGCCCGTTCGTATTCACTTTGAAGCCCGAGCCTGAGTTGTCGTTCAAATCGGCTTTGTTGACAATCGACCGGGGAGAGTATCCGTCGCGCAAGCTGCTTTGCAAATCCGCATTGAACGATGCCCGGTAGGTCAAACCTTTCAGAATGGTGAAATCCGCGTAGAAATTGACGAGGGTTCGTTTGATGGCGTTGCGGTTCAGGACGCTGGCGAAGTTGAGCGGATTAGTCACCTCCCGATATTGTCCACCAGCCTGCTCGCCAAAGGGAAACAAGGTTCCGTCGGCACGGTAAGGTACCAGTGTTGGGGGAGCCCCGATGGCCGCGCCAAGAATAGAGGCTGTGACAACCCCTGCATCCCCAATCGTTTCAGAACCCGTTGTAACTCCCGAGTTAATCGCGTAACTGCCTAAAAGACTGGTGCCTACTTTCAGCAATTTGCTCACCCGGTGGTCAACGTTCAGCCGGTACGAGTACCGCTTAAACGCTGAATTGATGATGATACCGTCCTGATTGAAGTAGTTCGCCGAAAGAGCGACCTGCGTTTTGTCGTTGCCGCCGTTGATCGACAACTGATGGTTTTGAATCGGTGCCTGACGGAAAACGAGATTTTGCCAGTTGGTGCCTTCGCCTAGCGATGCCGGATCGGGGTAGAAATTGTTTTTGAAGACCTCGTTTTCCAACTGAGCAAATTGAGCCGCGTTCAAAACGGGCAGGGTTTTGTTTACTTTCTGAACCCCATAATAGCTATCGAAGGTTACGCGGGTTGCGCCCGTTTTACCCCGTTTGGTCGTAATCAGCACAACACCATTAGCCGCTCGGGAGCCGTAAATAGCCGACGCCGAAGCATCTTTCAGAATTTCGACCGACTCAATATCGTTCGGGTTTATGGTCGAAAGTGGGCTGACATCATTGATACCCCCACTGTTCGAAATCTGGATACCATCTACAACGTACAGCGGTTCTGAACTCCCGTTGATCGAGTTTGTACCCCGAATCCGAACGCTGATGTTACCGCCCGGCGCTCCCGTATTTTGGCTCACCTGTACCCCAGCAACCCGCGATTGCAACCCTTGTGCCACGTTGGCAACGGGAGTTTGTACTAGATCAGCGGCTTTTACCGAAGCAATGGAGCCCGTTGTTTCAATCTTGCGCTGGGTTCCGTAACCAACTACAACGACCTCGTTTAGAGACCGGTCGTCGGCTTTTAAGCTCACGTCGATGGTGCTCCGATTGGCAATGGCCACATCTTGTGATTCATAGCCAATGAACGAGAAGGTTAGAGTCGTCGCACCCGCTGGCGCGTTTAGCGTATACTGACCATCTGCATTGGTCGTAGTGCCTTGCTGGGTTCCTTTAACAATGACGTTAACACCAGGAAGCCCGCCGTTGGTGGTGGCATCGGTGATGCGGCCCGTCAGCGTACGCGTCGACTGAGCCTGGCTTACCAACGTGATCATCAGTAGGCAAACCAACCCGATCACGCTTCGTACTAGTAGAATAGATTTCATAAGAAAAGCAGCGATACTGCCCGCTCGATTTAGGAATGGTTAAAAATTGAAAAAGTACAAAATGGTTTTAGGCTATAGTAGATAAGCTCTATCTGAGTCAAAAAAGTATCTCTAATCGTATTTGCTTTTCCAATAGCATGAATAGAGGACTTTTTTGAATACTTATTCGATGTTAACCCTGTATATTGATTCTGCAAAGAATTTATTGACTTTTTTTATTGGGAACATTCCCAAAATCTTGGGAATGTTCCCAATAAATTTGCTGAAATTACCGTAGTTGACCCAGGTAAATTAGGTTAATGAGGTGGCAAGAATTAGAAAAATTATATTTTAGATATTCATGGCAACCCATCAAACGACGATCATTGATATAGCGCGTGCTTTAGGGATTTCTAAATCGACAGTGTCCCGCGCACTGACAGGACACCCGAATGTGAATGAGAAAACCCGCCAGCGCATACTGGATATGGCAGCCCAGGTAGATTACCAGCGAAATCAGTTGGCCATTTCGCTACTGACGAACCGGACAGGGACTGTGGGAATTATCGTGCCGGAATTCATCAGCTTTTTCTTTCCTAAAGTGATTATTGGCGCACAGGAAGAACTGGCCCAATCGGGTTACAATGTGGTCATTTGCCACTCGAATGAGTCGTACGAGACGGAAGTAACGAATGCGAAAGCCTTACTGGCCAGCCGTGTCGATGGGTTAATCGTGTCGCACACGAAGGAAACCCGCAATTTCGACCACTTCAAGATTTTTCAGCGGAAAGGCATTCCGGTCGTGTTTTTCAACCGGGTTTGCGAAGACATGAATGTATCGAACGTAACGGTCGATGATTATAACGGGGCTTTTCTGGCAGTTGAGCATCTGATTAAAATCGGGAGACGGCGCATTGCGCATCTGGCTGGCCCCGACACACTGACAAACAGCCGCAATCGGCTCAACGGATACCGCGATGCCTTAACCAAGTATGGCATTCCCGTCGATCCTGAACTGATTATTTCCTACGATCTGAATCTGGATAAGGCCAACATCTACGTAAATCATTTGCTCAATCTGCCCAATCCGCCCGATGCGTTGTTTGCCATAAATGATCCCACCGCGCTCGAAGCCCTGAGTGTTGCCAAACGTCGGGGTATTCGTGTGCCGGATGATCTGGCGCTTATCGGGTTTAGCGACGACCCAATTTCGGCTTTAATTGAACCTGGCCTGACCACCATTTCTCAGCCCGTTACTGAATTGGGACAGCAGGCAGCTCAGGTTTTGGTGCGACAGTTGTCGGCCAAAGAAGACGAGTTTCAACCCGAACGAATCGTGCTACCGACCAATCTGATTATTCGCGGATCAACCGTAAAGTGACGTATATTTTGTATGACCCCTTCAGGGTCAAATGTTTATAGTAGATAGCCTTTCTATAAACATTTGACCCTGAAGGGGTCATACTAGGTAGTAAATACTTTAAGGTAAATTTGCTTGATTGTTTAAGAAGCTCACCTGGATTAAGTTAACTGCCTGCCAACAATCTTTCTTTTGTGGTTCTGCCCCCAATGAATCATAGCATCAATTACTTCCTTAAGTGTTCCTGCATAATCGGTTGACGAATACTCAACGGTAACAGGTTTTGTATTGCAAACCTGCCTGCTAACTAATTGATTAAGTTCAAGTTCGTGTAATTCTTTGGATAATATCCTGGGCGAAATGCCTGATGCCCTGGCCAGCTCCCCAAAGCGCTTGGTTCCTTCATTAATCAGGATAGAAAGAATTAACAATTTCCACTTTCCATTTACAACATACAACGTGTCCTGAATAGCTGAATGCACGTTTTGACAGGCTACCTCCGATTTGTCGTTCATATACTATCCTTCATGTAACTAGTTACCTTTCTGTAATTAGTAACAAATATACTCTGGTAACGATCCACTTTTGCAGCCTAATTCAACTCGTTCAAAAATGGAAAAATTCGAAAATAAGGTGGTCGTCATCACTGGAGGCAATAGCGGTATTGGTTATGCAACCGCAAAGGAATTTAAATCGCAGGGGGCTACCGTTGTCATAACCGGAAAAAGGGAAACCGCCCTGGATAAAGCGTCGAAAGAACTTGGCGTACAGGGAATACTTACAGATCAGTCAAATTTGCAGCATATTGATAAGCTAGTGGCGGGTGTAAACGATTCGTTCGGTAACGTAGATGTTTTATTTATCAACGCTGGTGTAGCTTTCTTTGCGCCGATTGAATTTACGTCAGAAGAACAATTTGACACCATGGTAAATGTCAATTTTAAAGGAAGCTTTTTTACGCTTCAAAAATTCCTGCCAATTCTGAACGACGGCGCTTCGGTTGTCTTTTTAGCCTCTGGCAATACCGCCCTGGCTATGGAGAGTAGCTCTGTTTATTCGGCGAGTAAGTCCGCAATGAGCCATTTGGCAAAAATCGCAGCAAAGGAACTCGCTCCAAGAAAGATCAGGGTGAATACGGTCAATCCCGGACCAACTGAAACGGAAATGCAAAGTAAGTTCGGCATGGATGAAGCGACATTAAGCGGAATGAAAACGCAGATCATCAGTCAGGTACCCCTGCGGAAAATGGGTGTACCCGAGGATGTAGCAAAAATGGTAGTCTACCTTTCGGATAATACAGTATCCTCGTTTATTACGGGTGGAGAGTTTTTTATTGATGGTGGTATGGCATTGTAAGTAAACCGGATCAATAAAAACATGACAACAAAGACAAAAAATAGCATCGGCTGGGTATTGAGCGGACTAATTGGCTTGATGCTTAGCGCATCAGCAGTTGACAAAATTGTAGGCAGCGGCCATGCCCTACAGATGAGCGCCTTATTTGGATTATCAGCCAGGACATATTCCCTGCTGGGAATCATTGAGATCCTGTCGGTTGTCCTGTTTCTATATCCCAGAACAGGGATTTTGGGAACACTACTGCTTTCATCTTATTTAGGTGGTGCCATTGCCACTCATTTACAACACCAACAGGATATTGCTTTCCCGGCGGCCATAGAGGTTGTTGTTTGGATAACAGCCCTTATTCGTTTTTCAGAATTAGGTAGACGGTTGATAATCAATTCCGCTGCAAACGATTGAGTAGTTAACTAGAGGCATTGGCCATCCGTAAACGCTGTAGGGCTGCGATGACTCTGCGGAGTTTACGGATGGCCAATGCCCCTTCCCGGACTCTTTTCTAACGCTAGCCATAATCGCCGAGCGTACAAATCCTAAAAATCAGTGGGCTATTATCAAACGCATAGGGAGTAAGAGTTTAAGAAAGGGCGCTTTTAGTTTCGTGTTTAGTGAAACGAACTAAAATCCATGACAACCCGGATTGCTTTCCTTTTGTGTTCCGTCATTAGCTTAACAGAAGTCCTTGCGCAGCCTAACCCCGCCCGACCTGATTTATGCCAGGGAGCCTACTTTACCGAAGCCGAGGGCGCTCAGGCGTTAAAGACGTTTGCCAGTACGTATCACGACAAGGCCAGTTGGGAAACCCGCGCGGCACTCATCCGAAAAGGTATTCGCGAGGGGATGAAGTTACCTGAGAAACCCAAGTTTGCCCCACTCCAGCCTATCCGGCATAGTCTCAGGAAAATGAACGGCTATACGGTTGAGAATGTGGCCTTTGAGAGTTTGCCGGGTTTTTTCGTAACAGGTAATTTATATCGACCACTGAATGCAACGGGAAAAGCCCCCGGTATTCTTTGTCCACATGGTCACGGTGCGAATCAGGACAACCGCCTGATGGAGTACACCCAGCAACGATGCGCTACGCTAGCCCGCATGGGTGCGGTTGTGTTTGCCTACGATATGATCGGCTACGGCGATTCCAAACAATCGGACCATAAACTTCCCGAAGCCCTGAAACTGCAAACCCTGAACGGAATGCGTTCATTGGATTTTCTGACCAGTTTACCCGATGTCGATAAAGAACGAATTGCGATGTCGGGTGAATCGGGTGGGGGGACCCAGACATTCGTGCTGACCGCTCTCGACCCTCGTATAAAAGTCTCGGTACCGGTTGTGATGGTGTCTGCTCATTTTTTTGGAGGCTGCACCTGCGAAAGCGGGATGCCGATTCATAAGCGGCCAACGCACCAGACCAGCAACGTCGAAATTGCCGCTCTGGCAGCTCCCCGACCGATGTTGATGGTTTCGGACGGTAAAGATTGGACCAAAAATACGCCCAATGTGGAGTATCCCTATGTTCAGAACATCTACAGCTATTACGGGGCGAAAGACAAGATTGAAAATGTCCATTTAGCAACCGAAGGCCATGATTACGGACCCAACAAGCGGATGGCTGCCTACCGATTCCTGGCGAAATACCTGAAGCTGGATTTGAACCGTGTTCAGAAAGATGGTCAGATCGACGAGATGCCGAATACAGTCTTACCTGCTTCAGATTTACAAGTTTTTACTGCTGAACACCCGCGTCCAGCTCGCGCCGTTGTGGGCGACGATGCTGTAATGGCGCTTCTTAACTAATAATTCACTTAAACCCTGGCTACTGCCTGAACTCTTAATTCGCATGGAACTATTCAATATTAACCGTCGCCGTTTTATACAAGGCACCACGGCTTCACTAGCGCTTACGGCCTTTGGGGCCAGAGGTTTGGATCTGATGCACCCGCCTAAAGCGTATCGTGTTGCCTTGATCGGTACGGGCTGGTATGGTAAAAGTGATTTACTTCGCCTGATTCAGGTAGCTCCTGTAGAGGTTGTCGCGCTATGCGATGTTGACAAAAATATGCTGGCAGGTGCGGCCAAACTGGTTAGTCAGCGGCAGAAATCGGGTCAGACTCCCAAACTATATGGTGATTACAAAAAAATGCTGGCCGAAAACCAGTTGGACATTGTCCTGATCGGAACTCCCGACCACTGGCACGCGCTTCAAATGATTGACTGCGTAAAAGCCGGTGCGCACGTATATGTACAGAAGCCCATCAGCGTAGACGTAATGGAAGGCGAAGCCATGGTAGCGGCTGCCCGGAAATATAATAAGGTTGTGCAGGTGGGTACGCAACGCAAAAGCACCCCGCACCTGATACGGGCCAAAAAAGAGATTGTTGATGCGGGATTGCTAGGCAAAATATCACATGTTGAAATGTCCTGCGATCTGCACATGCGCGCCAATGGCAATCCACCCGTGCAGGCCGTTCCCGATTTCCTGGATTACAATATGTGGACTGGCCCCGCGCCATTGCGTCCGTATGATGGCTTGCCCCACGTGCGTTGGTGGCGGACTTTCAAAGAGTATGGCAATGGCATTACAGGCGATATGTGCGTGCACATGCTCGATACCGTTCGCTGGATGCTGAATCTGGGCTGGCCAAAGCGGATCACGTCGCACGGTGGTATTTACGTTCAGAAAGAAGGTAAATCGAATATTTCCGACACGCAATCGGCTCTGTTTGAATACGATGAACTGAACTGCGTATGGCATCACAAAACCTGGGGGACTGCCAACAACCCGGATTATCCCTGGTCGTTTACGCTCTACGGCGAAAAAGGAACTCTATGGGGCAGTACGATGCAATGTGACTTCATCCCAGACGGAAAGGGTGAGAAAATACACCTGGATGTTGTCTATGAAAAAGAGAAATATCCAGAAGATGTTACGGAAGATACCAATCCAAAAATTGAGTTGAATGCGGCTCCAGCCACCCGCCTGCACATGCTTAACTTCCTGGATGCCATCGAGAAAAGCAGCCGTCCCGTTGCTGATATTGAACAAGGACATATATCAACCGCTAGCTGTATTTTGGCTAACATGTCAATGGAAACGGGCCGTCCAATGGTCTATGACCCCGTAAAACGGGAAGTCGTTGGTGACAAAGAAGCGACCAAAATGCTGGCCAGAGAGTATCGTAGTGGCTACGTACACCCTGATCCGAAGAAGGTGTAGGCAATTAACTCTAGTAACAACAGAAGGGCCATTTCACTGAAATGGCCCTTCTGTTGTTACTGACCTGTCTCTCGCCAAAGTCGACGCTCAATTGGAAAGGGTTCTGTTTTTATAACCTGTATTTCAGTATAACGAGGATGAAATGGATGGATCAGGTAGTTCAGAGACATGGGCACTGCCACCGACGGGATGCCTATCACGAGTGTGTCAGGTTTGATCAACCAATCGCGTAGTATCCACTGGGTTTGTTCATAACTTTCAGTATTCCAATAATCGGGTAAGTCCTCGATTTGGTAAATCTTTATATCGTCTGGGACTTCCAGGGTGAAGAGAAACAGAGCTGGAAGCTTTTCATAACGAATACTGGGTTGATGAACCAGCGATTCAATCAGGGCGAGCGAGGGTGACGAAGTTGTGTAAAGCAAAGGGTAACCTTTGGGATTCCAGCGTCCGCCAAATAAACGCGCTCCTTCTGTCGCCAGTGGTTCGTGGATATATTTTGCCTTAACGGTACGGTACACGGTTAGCATAAAGTTCTCAGCCGTGTTTTAGCCAACAATACCGTGTTCGATTCGACCTAGCACATCGTCAACCAAGCCAAAGCCCGTTGTGGTGTCTAAAAGATAGATAGGTGGCTGATTGTTCAATTCCCTAATCGGATTTCGAAGCCAGGAGGCTAGTGTTTCAGCATCGCCATCAAACACATCTAAACCATGCTTCAATAGATTGGTAAGCAGCAAAAGACGTTCCGACGAGTCACGGGCCAGCCGAGCATCTTCTTTGAGTCGATGCATATTTCGCTCCGACATGTTTAAAATGGGCGCCATTTCCTTATCAGTCAGGCCTACCAAAGCCGCTACCTGATCAGCTTCAGACCGAAGTAATCCCTGCCGAGATTTTTCGATGACTGTATAAGGTGGATAAGCTGTCATTGCGTTTTGAGTTATTAATACGTGTGCCATAGTGACTGACATATTGCATTTGGATAACTGTAATATGGTAAAATAAGTTGAATTGCTACGCAATAAAATCCAGATAATTATCTGGATTTACTACTGACAGAGAAGCCGTTGGATAAGCGGTTTGAAAACCCTTGGGAAAACGAACGCGATTTGTATGCCATTTCATTTCAAAAGCGCTTAGCTGACCATTGGTTTCCTCCAGCCAATCAAGTTCCTGCTGATCATAGGTGCGCCAGAAATAGGGAATTGCCTGACTTCGTAGATAATCGTTTCGTTTAAGACGTTCCGAAATCAGATAATTTTCCCATAGGGCACCTATATCGTTTCGTTGATCGGGCAGGCTAAAGTTGTTAATCAACGCGTTCCGAATGCCATTGTCGAAGAAATACCACTTTGATGATTTCGTGACTTCCTTCCGTAGGTTATTACTGTAGCCACCTAATCGAAAGAGGATAAATACTTTTGTGAACAGGTCAAGATAGCGCACTACTGTATTCCGGTCAATCTGTAATTGTCGGCTTAATTCATCCGTAGATACCTCGCTACCTGTTTGGTAGGCTACTAATTGGAGTAACTGAAGCATTTTATGGGCATTTCGTACCTGCTCAAACAAGAGAATATCTTTCAGTAAATACGACGATACCATACCCTTTAAATAATCGATTCGATCGTTGGCATTTTCCATCTGTACGACATCGGGGTAACTACCGAAAATAAGCCGGTCAGTCAGTCGGTCGCGGGTTTGTAAGTAAGTTTCTGTAGCTGACAATTCAAGTTGGGCCAATGGATAAAGCGTATGGGTGAGTTGACGACCTACCAATGGTTCTCCTGCCCGATTCGCTAAGTCGAAAGCAGACGACCCAGTCGCAACTATGGTCAGATTAGGAAAGGAGTCGATTAGGAGTTTCAACGAGCGGCCAACTTCTGGAATGACCTGAGCTTCATCAATAAGCAGCAATTGGGTATCTCTTAGCCAGCGTTTATAGCTTGCAACACGCCGGTCGTTGAGTAAATCGGCCGTACTCAGATCATCTCCGTTAAGTAGCAGCTTGGTACCATCGAATGAGTCGGCCAGCTGATTCATCAATACCGTTTTGCCAACTCGCCTTGCACCGACTAACAAAATAACTTTGTTTGATCTAAGCTGAGTTGCTATAGTCGGCTGGATACTTCGTTTAACGAGTGATTTCATTAATTGGGTGAGTTTATTCAGTGAATTAACGTTAATTCACTGAATAAACTCACCCAATTTTCATTTTTTGTAAAAAGCTACCCTAAACTCACCAGCTCTTTCAACTCCTTATCACTCAAATCACCCAGCCAGGTTTCGCCGGTTTTGACGCTGAGGTCAGCTAGTTCTTTTTTGCTCCGAATCATAGCGTCGATTTTTTCTTCGAGGGTGCCCTGGTTCATGAGCCGATACACCAATACGTTTTTAGTTTGGCCGATACGGAACGCCCGGTCGGTGGCTTGCGCTTCGACCGCCGGATTCCACCACAGATCATAGTGAATGACGTGGTTCGCCTGCGTCAGGTTCAGGCCGGTACCGCCCGCTTTCAGCGACAGAATAAACGTGTGATCGCTCCGGTTCTTCTGGAACTGTTCGACCATCTGATCGCGGTCAGGTCGGGAGGTGCCGCCGTGTAGAAAGAGGGGTTGTTGACCGAAAGCCTGTTGGATAAATTGAGACAACAACTCACCCATTTCTTTGTATTGGGTGAAAATCAGGACTTTCTCGTGGTTAGCGTAAATTGTTTCGAGAAGGCTCAACAGTAATGTAGCTTTTCCGGAAAGCGCTGGGGAAGGCCCGCCGTCCTTGCTGTTGCTTTTCTTCAGATATTGCTGCGGGTGATTGCCGATTTGCTTGAGAGCCGTCATGAGTTTGAGCACCAGACCTCGGCGGGCAATACCGTCTTTCTCTTCGATAGCCCGTAAACTCTCCTGCACAACACTTTGATATAGAGCCGCTTGTTCAGTAGTAAGCGCACAGAATTGATTGTTTTCGATTTTATCGGGCAGATCGCTAATAATGCTGCGGTCTGTCTTCACGCGACGGAGCAGAAAAGGGCTGGTGATGCGCCGGAATTGGTCGAGTTTCTGGTGGTCGCGCTCCTGCTGGATGGGTTTGCCAAACTCCTCGTTAAACTTACTCAAACCACCCAGATAGCCCTTATTCACGAAGTCCATGATACTCCAGAACTCTGATAAGCGATTCTCGACGGGCGTACCACTGAGCGCAATTCGGATGGGTGCTTTCAGGGCTTTCACCGCTTTAGTTTGCTCGGTATCAGCGTTCTTGATATTCTGCGCTTCATCAATGACAACTACGGCCCAGGTTGTTTTCTTGATCTTGTCCAGATCGCTCCGAATGACCCCGTAGGTTGTCAGCAGTAAATCGTATGTAGAGTCGGTAGTTGGGAGTTTCCGGTTTGATCCGTGATAAATATGGGCCTGTAAGTCAGGAGCAAACCGGGCGATCTCTTTTTGCCAGTTCGTAAGTAGAGTTGTTGGTAGAACAACCAGCCCTTTCTGCTTCTTAAACTTCCCTTCCTGTTTGAATTTGAGGAGTAAGGCGATGATTTGCAGGGTTTTCCCTAATCCCATGTCATCGGCCAGCAAGCTACCCATGCCAAGCGCCGTATTCTTGACAAGCCAATCATATCCCCGATGCTGATAGGGACGGAGGGTTGCGTTCAGGGAATTGGGCAGGGGCTGAGCGGCACTTTCGGTGAACTGTTTGACCAGTTTCCGGACTTCGGGCGTAATACCCAGACGACCTCCTCGGTATTCCTCCGACAAAGCTGCTTTGAGTAGATCGGAGCCGGTTAACTCGGGCGGATTTTCGAGTTGTTTGTAGAGCTTGGTCAGTTCATTCGGGTCAATCAATACGTATTGGTCTTTGATTTTGACCAATCCTGTTGTACGGCCTACCAGTTTCTGGAATTCATTGACACTCACCATCTCATCGCCCAAGGCAACCTGCCAATCGAACGTGAGCATATCGTCAAGGCGCATGAAGGCATCGTCGGCTGTGACTTTCGCCTTCAATCGAGCACCTACCTGCGGACGAACCCAATGTTGGAGGGACTTCGGTAACCAGAGTGAAATGCCTAATAACTGCATTCGGGGCAACGTATCGAGCAGAACCTGGACAAATTCAGAAGGTGAGTAGGAGAGGTAAGCCCCGCCACCCAGCCGGGTCAATTTGGTTAAATCCGGGAAATGGCGGGAAAGCACCAGCAAATCCTGCAAAACCGCCATTCGGATGGCCGCATGTTTCTTTTTGGATAACAGATCGGGCAACGGTATCGGAGCTGATGGCGTGCCGCCGGTATCGGTAGCTTCTCGGTCTCGAACAAGTAGACTCATCCTAAATTCGTCACCCCACTCGTTCTCTTCTACAGCTAAAATAGGCACGAAACGCTTGTGCGTCAGGAAGAAATCGTTCAGCCATAGCTGCATGGCCAGGGGCATTTCTTTTCGGCCAAATCCTTCGAAACGCAAGGTTTCGATACCAAAAAAGAGCCGATCAGCATCTTCAAGCGGCCAGCGTTCCCATAGCTCAATGGTGGTTGGTTTGATAGCTTTGCGCAGAAACATCGAGCAAAGCGTCAACACCAGTTGCTCATCGGCTAGTGCTAGCCATTCTTTCTGCCAGCGTACCGTTAAGAGCGTTGGTGGAATTTGTGTGGCTAACCGATCGGTTACCTGTTTGATGGCTTCGTTGAGTGTTGCCGGAATCCAACGGACACGGTAGTGTTCTTCGGCAGGGCCTACACGTAGCAATTGGGGGACAATGGCTCCCCTACGGAGCAGAGCCGCTGTGAATTGATGAGTCAGGTACAAAGCACGAACCGAGTCGCTCATTTCGGGCCAGTCGGCTTCGGTAAGCGTATCCAGCCAGCTAATTAGGTCGCTAAAGGTAAATCCACTGATCGATCGGGGGTCACCATGCTCGCTGAACATGCTTATTTTCTTCACCGACATCACTTCATCGAGTTGTAACTCGATGCTATCGCTGAAGCTGGGGTGTTCCTCCTGATCGAAAGGCTTTATATCGGAAATTGGCTTGCTGAACAGTTTATACGCTTTGGTCAGCGATTTGTGGAAATCGCCTTTGGCAAATGTAACATCCGTTGACAGTAAGCCTAATAATTGCTCTGACAGGGCCGGGATGGCAGAAAAATCCAGACTGGCGCGAGCTTTTTCGTCAGGGTGCCAGTCTTCGTCGTCGGGAAGCTCGTCGGTGCAGATTTCTTTGAAGGAATAAACAACGCCCATGCTCCCGCCAAGCGTGGTGGTCTGATCTTTCTGAAGTTCTTCCAGAATATCCAGCCCTTTTAGTTGGAAAACCAGGAAAGGATTTCGGTCAATTTCGTTGGCGATGACATAAATAACAGCCGCTAAATGCTTACAGGGAATGGCAAAGTCAGGGCAGGAGCAACCCATCGTCAAATCCTGAAACGATTTCGGAAATAGTTTGATACCCCGCTTGTTGGCAAATTCGGTTAATTCCTGAGGAAGTTGCCGATTCAAAAGCTGCGCCAGTATAGCCGGATTCTCACGAATTTCGGTGAGTAGCCAGTCTTTTTCCTGATTGGTAAAAAGGGGGACCGATAATTTGGTCTTATACGGCCGGGGGGCTGTTCCTTTAATCGAGGCACTAATCTGATTGTTGGAAATTAGTAGCCCCATTACTGCACCCTGATTGGCGTAGGTTTTTCCGCGTGGAATGCGGTTTGCCATGTCGATGCTTGTCAGGGCGTTTAGCCACTGCTGGCCCCACCATGTTTTGCCGTAGGTGATGCGTTCTGCCATATATCAAAAACTCTTAATCCAGGTAACAGTAATTAAGGATTAACAATTCTATAACGGGTTTACTCACGGCACAAGTATTGATTGAAAGCCGTCCGTTCATCCACAAAAATCGTAAATCGGTTAACTTTCCTTTGAATACCATAAGGCCCAATGAAGGTAATCGGTTCAGTGAAAACGAATAAAAGATTCGGAGTCGTCAGGAAGGCTCCGTTGAGAGAGCCGGTTTGTTTGGTAGGTTTATCGTGAATGAACGATACTGCTGCGATGGCCGATTTGGGAATTGTGGCTCTCCAGCGTATACCTAAACGAATATAAAAATGACTATCAGTAAGGTAAGAAGGGCGTTTAACAGTTGCTATCATATCCGCAACAAAAAAGAGCATTCCATAGCCACTTAGGGCTGTTATCCAGAACGCAGCCGTCGGACTCCAGCGATTTATTAGCAAGTGGACTGCTACACCTTCAATCACGCCAATTAACAGTATGCTTACGGTTAGCGCTAGTTGCCCTGATTGCTGGTGCGTTGTCAGTATTTTAGCGCCTTCGGGCGCATCGATTTTAAGCCGCCAGCCGAATAGCACATAATATAGGATAATCCCTTCACCAAAAATAAACGCAGAAGCACGCTCACCGAAAACTGTTGCCAGACTATTCTGAAGAGCTGTTTCCCAATCGGTTGTTGGACGTAAGCGCCGGTACGTTTGCACAATAGTACGGATTCGTAATCCAGCGATTACCAGAACCGCTCCTTCACTGAAAACTAACAGAAAAGGCCAGAATTGGTTGAATGAATGAGAGCCTTGGGGTAAAATGAATAGGGCTATACGGAGCATGAGCAAGGCTACCCATAGAAGCCGATTAGAAGCCAACCGAAGCGGTTTTGCCACGAGCCAGTAAAATAGGCCCGTTGTTATGAACACTACATCAAACGTTATACCTAAGGATAGGGCTATGGGATATTTACTAAAGATGGCCTTCTGTGCGATAACTGATTCCACACAAATCAGTAGCGATGTCAGTAGTATAAAGATTATAACTCGAGGAGCAATAAGGTTGCGGAGAGAAATCATTTTATGACTGGAAACAAAACGTTAGTGATCTGGTAAGGCTATCTTAACGGGAATCTATCAAAACTAGTCATTTCTCATTACTGCATAATTGGACAACGACTTTAGGAGAAAGGATTTTAATTATAAAAGGATTAATAATCGGCGTAAAACGGTCATTCTCGCCAAGTTATCGGTTAAAAAGTCAATATTTTTTACTTACTTTTACTTACCTCCCTATCACCCATTAAACCCGTTATTAATATGGTTCTAGACGTTTCCGCTGCTAGTACTCCGCTTGGTCGTGGTATCAAACATATTGGTATAGGTAAGTATGGTAGTAAGCCACTCACCCCTGATTTATTAGCCGAATGCCGGGTCGCGCTAACCGATCCCGCTTCTCATCCCTTACAACGGGGCGCTTTTCTGGGCGCTTTATTGGCAAAAGGAATGACGCCCGAAGAGCGAACGCTGGAAGAGGTACTAGGAAAGGGGGCATTCTCGCATCCAACCTTTTTTATCAACAAACTCTGCCCCGATCTGCCGGAAGGTTTGTTACCTATTGCTACAAAACTGGTTCGAGGGGCTACCCTTCAGGTTTCAGAAGCCGAGCAATTGGGCGATTATTTATTTAGTGATGGTCAATGCGAAACCTTTCGGGGACTTGCCGCTAGTATCATGCGGGTTCGGCACGAGACCAATGAGGAATATCAGGGGTTGATGCGGTCCGCTGAACGAACTTTTTCGCCCGGCTTCGGGTCGATGAGTTGCGCCGACCGCCCCCTTGTCCAATTGGCAGAGCCCTTCGATGGTGTGGAGAATAGCTACCTGATTACGCCTTTGCTGGCGCAGCTATTTCAGAGACGAGGCTATGGCTCTATTTCATTGGTTGGCCGTTCGGGTGGGCCTAAGTTTACGCTCAATGCGCTTGATTTATACATGAATCTGGGTTGTCAGTTTCTGCAAAGCAATCACGAACTCGACACACCGCTGGAATCGTACGGCTGGGTACTTGATCAGAAAGCCCTGTCGCCCGCGCTCAATCGCTGGGTCGATCGTCGCCATATTATTCTGAAACGCCCTTTTCTGGCAACGCTCGAAAAAGTGTTGAATCCCTGTCACGCCCAAATTCTGGTTACGTCGGTATTTCATATTACTTATCAGATGAAAATGGCTGAACTAGCCATGCTAGCCGGTTTCGATGGCGTGATCGTTTTAAAACGCGGTTTGGAAGGGAGTCTTGCCCCGTCAACCAGCCGGTCGAGCGGTATCTTGTGCGCCGTTCGGACCCCTCGCGGCCATTTGCTTTTTCAGCATTTTGAAGGTGATTCGGGAGCCTACGCTACGTTCCGCACCGAAACCGAAACTGTTTACGAGCAACCGCAGGCACTGGACAACGCCCGACTCATTCGTCAGTTTATGACCGAAGGGAAAACCGCCAATGCTGATTTTGATAACCGGGTTCGATTTGCCAACGCGCTCTATGGTCGGGGCCTAGACTGGATCGAAGGCCAGTTGCGATAAGGTTTTTATGCTCGCTACTTAGCCAATCCCGCCCGCCAGGTTAGTACCTTGGCTTTTAAATCGTTCACCAGTTTAGCGTTTTGACTGGCTACATCCGTTTGTTCGGAGGGGTCGTTGCCCAGGTTATAGAGTTCGGCACCGGAGCCGTCGGCGTTGACCAGCAGTTTCCAGTTGCCTTCTCGCACAGCCAGATTCGGGCTTTTGTCACGACCTTCCGGATAACGAAACGATTCGTTATTACGGCCATATTCCCAGAAAAGGGGCCTTTTTCGACTAGCTGGTTTTCCTAATAGTACTGCTGCCACATTCTCGCCGTCGCCCTGGCTCCCCTTTTTACCTGCCAGACTCAGTAGTGTAGGCCGTAAGTCAATTGCACTGATGACAGACTGGTTATCAATGCTTCCTTTGGGAGTTCGGGCTGGATAGCGAACAATGAAAGGCATTCGAATGCCACCTTCGTAAAGTGAGAGCTTGCTACCCCGGAATTCGCCTGACCGTTTCCCCTGAAAAGTTGGCAGCGCACCGTTGTCGCTCGTGAACATAACAAGCGTATTGTCGTCGATGCCCAAGGCTTTCAAACCCGCCATCAACCGACCGATCTGCACGTCGAGATCGGCCAGCACGGCGTTGAATTCGCGCGGTTTTTCGGTTCCTTTGGGAAACTCGTTAAGAGTTGCTTCATCAGGAACCCAGGGCGTATGAACATCGTCGGGCCAGAGGTTGATGTAACAGGGTTTGCCGGGATTACGCTTTAGGAAATCGAGTGTTTTATCAACAAAGTAGGCTGTACGGTTCCAGCGTTTCACACTATCCGATTTAGCCCAAATCCAATTGGTCGATGTGAGTAATGGATCTGGATCGGGGCTTTCCCAGGTGCTGGCGTATTCATCGAAACCGTATTGCCGGATGCCGGGCGCATTGTCGACATCGCGTCCGCCCCCCATATGCCATTTACCAAAATGAGCTGTAGTATAACCTGCCGTTTTGAGTTCCCGCGCTACCGATGGCGCCGAAGGGTCCAGAAAATCGGCTTGTTCGCAAGTGCGGTTGTGTTTTCGCTCGGCCAGAAACGAAGTGATGCGCCATTTGCCGGGTACATTGCCTGTCAGAAGACCCACTCTTGAGGGTGAGCAGATCGGGGCCGCGCTATAATAGTTGGTGAATTTAATACCCTCGGCTGCCAGCCGGTCGATGTTGGGCGTAGGCGGCAATTGGCTGGCTGAGTTGTTTGGACGATAACAACCTACATCAGCCGAACCCATATCGTCGATTAGAATCAGAATGATATTGGGCGGACGGTTCGTTTGCTTCTGCGTCGTCGTTGGTCTTGAAGGTCCAAAGCTACTAAACAGCAGCACTATGCCGATTATCGGAAGTACCAGTCGAATAGTCATAATAAAGCGAAATAAGCGGTTGGATATAGTGTCCTACTAATCCAAGCGCGAAACTAGTTAAGGTTGTTTACACTCGATATGGGTATTCGATAAGAATAATCGCTTAGAGTGCGCAGTCTTTGAGGTTTAACCACACCCGTTTTTTTGACTGTTGCGCCGTACCTTTGTTCTTGCTTGATAGGTGATAGGCGTGCCACAGTTCTAAACCGTGGCACGCCTATCACCTATCAAGCAAGAACTGCTTATTAACCAGCGATGACAGACGTACTCATTATTGGCGGTGGTATTGTAGGATTGGCTACCGCTTTGCAACTAAAACAACAACGCCCCGCTCTAAAGGTCGTTTTGATTGAGAAAGAATCAGCCGTAGCCCGCCACCAGACCGGTCATAATAGTGGGGTTATTCACTCCGGATTGTACTACAAACCAGGCAGCCTGAAAGCGACCAACTGCATTCAGGGCTATAAAATGCTCATTGATTTTTGTGATGCAGAAGGTATTCCCTATGATCTGTGCGGCAAGATTGTCGTGGCTACTAAGCAGGAAGAACTCCCTCAACTTGAAACGCTCTATCAACGTGGTCAGCTAAATGGGTTGGGTGGCTTGAAAAAGCTGACAGTCGCCGAAATGCGCGAAATTGAGCCGCACGTCACGGGTGTGGCGGGCATGTTCGTTCCGCAAACGGGCATTATTGATTATAAGCAGGTGTCCGACAAATACGCTGAGAAATTTCAGGCACTGGGTGGGGAAATTCGTCTTAATGAGCGAGTTGAGGATATAACGCCGGGTACGAGTTTGAGTATTGTTGTGACCAATAAAGGCCGCTATGAAACTAAGCTGGTCGTTAATTGTGCTGGGTTGTATTCCGATAAAATGGCTCAACTCACGCAACCGGGTGGCGTTGATGTCCGCATTGTGCCGTTCCGGGGCGAGTATTTCAAGATTAAGTCGCAAAAGGAATACCTGGTTAAAAACCTGATTTACCCGGTTCCTGATCCAAATTTCCCGTTCCTGGGCGTTCACTTCACGCGTATGGTTCACGGGGGCGTAGAGGCTGGCCCGAATGCCGTACTGGCGTTCCAGCGGGAAGGCTACAAAAAGTCAGACATCAATCTGAAAGAGCTATTTGAAACACTCGCGTGGCCGGGCTTCCAGAAAGTAGCCGCTAAATATTGGGAAACGGGCTTGGGCGAGATGTATCGGTCGTTCTCGAAAGCCGCTTTTACCAAAGCCTTACAGGCATTGATCCCTGAAATTCAGGAAGCGGATTTGGAGCCTGGTGGCGCTGGCGTTCGCGCGCAGGCCTGCGATCGGACAGGCGGTTTGCTGGATGATTTTGCTATTCTGGAAACCGATAAAGCAATCAATGTGGTGAATGCCCCGTCGCCAGCGGCCACCTCGTCGTTGTCGATTGGGAAAACGGTTTCGGAGAAGGTGATGGCCCGTTTTTAAATGGACGCACTTGATCCGTTCGTTCGGCACATTCAGGCACGAGTTGCGTTGACTGACGAAGAGCTGCAGGAACTGCTTGCGGCTTTTAAACTGAAAAAGGTTAAGAAGAAACAGTTTATCATTCAGCCAGATTTTGTGGCTACCCATAGAAGCTATGTGTTGCAGGGGGCCTTACGATCGTATGTGGTTGATCAAAGTGGTGCTGAGCACACAATACAGTTTGCCTTGGAGGACTGGTGGATATCTGACTATAACAGCTATTTGTACCAAAAGCCAGCTACTCTATTTGTTGTGGCGTTGGAAGACAGCACCTTAATACAAATAGACTACGTGACCGAACAACGTCTTAAAGTTGCGAATCATAAATTCGAGACATTTTTCAGAATTGGTGCCGAACGAACGGCGGCTTATCACCAACGGCGGATTATTTCAGCTCTGACCCGCACAGCCGAAGAGCGGTATAACGACTTTCTGGAAGCGTATCCTACAGCAGCGCAGCGGTTGCCTCAATATGCCATTGCTTCCTATTTGGGGATGACGACTGAGTTTCTTTCTAAAATCAGGCATGATAAGGTTAAGCGAAAAAGTTGAACCAGTTCAAGCGTTTTTCCTAAGCTAGTTCATTTTAAAGCCCTGCCGCTGCTGGCAATTTTGTGGCGTTAAAACACACGAAAATGTCACAGAAATTAGCCGGGAAAGTAGCCGTAATTACGGGAGGTAATAGCGGTATTGGGTTTGCAACCGCTAAATTATTCGCCAAAGAAGGCGCAAACGTTACGATCACAGGCCGAAATGAGGCCACCATTAAGAGTGCTACGGCCGAAATTGGGCAGGGAGCTATTGGCTTCGTTAGCGATGTATCCGATATCAGTAGCATTGAGCCGGTCTACAAAAAAGTTGAAAGCACATTTGGTAAAATAGATGTATTGATCGTGAATGCAGGTATTGTGATGATTTCTCCACTGGAAAATTTTACCGAGGAGATGTTTGATACAATAAGCGATATCAATTACAAAGGCGTCTTTTTCACTGTACAGAAAGCACTGCCTTACTTAAATGAGGGTGCTTCAATCGTGGTTACCTCGTCTACTGTCGCAAATAAAGGTATAGCGGGTGGAGCAGCCTATTTGTCGTCAAAAGCAGCGGAACGAGCGTTGGTAAGGGCTTTTGCTGCTGAATTAGTTAGCAAAAATATCCGGGTAAATGCCTTGTCGCCCGGTTCGATTGATACGCCTATCTTTGAAAAGGCAGGCTGGGCAACCGAACAGATTGATGAAATAAATACCTTTTTTGCTACCGTGACGCCTATGAAACGGGCGGGTACTGTTGAGGAAATGGCCAAAGGCTTTTTGTTTCTGGCTTCCGATGATTCGTCTTACATGACGGGTGGTGATTTACTGTTGGATGGTGGTTTCAGTAACCTGTAATACGGCTTCAATTGTCCGTTTTTAATCCCATCTTAAGAAACAATACGAGGTACATAGAGTTTTCTCTGTGCAATAGGCTCCATGCCTTAAAACAGATTGACTCATGAAAGCTATCAACGAAATTGATGAACTAGATACACCTTCTGATTTGAAGGAAAAAGGTCGCGAAAAAGTCGCTGAATCCATCAACCGACTGGTTGCTGACGCCTTTGCGCTTTATGTCAAAACGAAGAATTTTCACTGGCATATGTCGGGCAAACATTTCCGGGATTATCACCTGCTGCTCGATGAACACGCCGATCAGATCTTCGCCACCATTGACCCGTTAGCTGAACGCGTTCGGAAAATTGGCGGCAATACTATTCGATCCATCGCGCACATCGCTCAGTTACAGCATGTGAAAGATAATGATGAGGATTTTGTATCGGCGCACGACATGCTGAAAGACTTAGAGGCTGAGAACCGGAAAATGGCGAAGAATATGCGGGAAGCACACAAGATTGCCGACGACGCCAATGATGTAGCCACCGCAAGTCTGCTTGAAGTATACATCGACGAAACCGAACGACGCACCTGGTTCCTGTTTGAAACTACACGGGATTAAAAATTTGTCAGGCGTGGTAAGATGTTGTCAAGAATTGTCAGGTTTTGTCAGGAATGGTAAAGCTACTGCCTGACAACACTTGACAAAACCTGACAATTCTTGACTTTCAAAAAAGAGCGGTCGTCTTTTCCAATGATAAATTGGGAAAGACGACCGCTCTTTTATAAGTTGCCCCTATGAAAGTTCGTCCCTCTGCGCTTATCTGGCGGCAAAACGCCAGCCAAACCGAAGTACTGCTCATGCGTTATTGCTACGGAGGCCAGGATGTGTTTGCCCTACCGGGTGGTAATCCCGACCGGGGCGAAATTTTGCCTGAAACCATTGTTCGTGAAATTCAGGAAGAACTGGGTGTATCGGTGGAGGTGTGTGAAATGGTTTTGGCGGGTGAAATGCTACTCACCCAGCGCAACGACGATGTACTACACGTCGTATTTGCCGCCCGAAATCTCAAGGGAGACCCCACACTGAATCCAGCAGAAACCACTGCTCTCGAACTGGTCTGGAAACCGATCTCAGATTTAGCCAGCCTGAATATGTATCCGAACATTGGTGCGAAAATTCTGCCCTGGTTTACGTCGGCAACGTATCTAGGCTACGTTGGGCGTATTGAGCAAGAGTATTTCGGGTAAGGCTCAAACAGGTTCGTTGATTTTTAGGAAATAATCGATTAATTATCCCGTAGGGATAAAACAGCGTAGCGTCGGTAGTAAAGTAAGTTTTGGGTAGAACCAGCGTGCCGCTAGGTACGCAACTAGTCTCGTACCTAGCGGCACGAATGGGAAAAAGGCTTGAATTCTTCTACCGACGCTACGCTATTAAGCCCCTAAGGGGCAAAAATGCTCAGATTAAAGACCAGTCCACTGTTTGTAAAAAGAACACAACGCACTCATGCTTATTCAAGTACTAAAATCCCTGTTTCGCCGAGACCTGGAGCGGTTGAGGCACGAAATTGAGTTGTATAACGACGAATCTAAATTGTGGTATATCGAAAAAGGTATCGCCAATTCTGCGGGGAATCTATGCCTGCATTTGATCGGCAATCTGAATACCTACATTGGTGCTGAGATCGGTAAAACAGGCTATGTGCGAAATCGGGAGCATGAATTCTCACTCAAAGACATCCCCAAAGCCGAGCTTCTGGCGAAAATTGACGAAACCATCGTCGTTGTTGACCAAGCACTGGATACCCTGACCGACGAACAACTCGAAGCCGAGTACCCGATGCTTGTGTTCGACAAACCGACAACAACGGAATATTTACTGGTGCACCTGGCTACGCACCTAACCTATCATCGTGGCCAGATCAATTACCATCGTCGATTGCTGGATACATAATATCGCAATAGGTAAAAATGGATTTTGGCTAGAGTCTGACAATAGTAGCGTATGGACGAGCAGTTTGAAACATCAAGGCTAATTCTTCGAGATTACCGACCTACAGATCTGGCGTCGATACAATCTTATGTTAGCCAGCCAATAGTTGTTCAATACGCTCCTTGGGGACCAAATACCCTGGAGGACACGCAGGAGTTTCTGGAAGAAGTACAGGAAAGGAAAACGGAGAATCCGCGGCTTACCTATGAATTTGCTATTGAATTAAAAAAGAATGGTTGCCAGATAGGGGGTTGCGAATTGGCAATTAGCAAACAAGTTCCTGTGGAAGCTATGCTGGGCTATATACTTCATCCCGATTACTGGAATCAAGGCTATGCTACAGAGGTAACTCACAAACTGGTCGAACTAGCTATTCTGAGAGTCAATGCAAAGACTATTAAAGCTACTTGCGATGTTCGCAATGAAGGTTCAATTCGGGTGCTGGAAAAAAGCGGCTTTGTTCAGGAGAAGGTAATCGAAAACGATTTTTGGCAAAAAGGGATGATGCGGACGACCTTAGTTTTTAGATACGCTTTCTAAAGGAATTAAACTGCCAATCACCATCGATACTGCACTGGCGAGTAGTCCCCACAGCATCGGTGAAATGTCGGTAGCTTGCCAGAGGCAGAGCACCCACACGCCGAGACCGATAATCATTGCGCACAAACAGCCTAGCAGATTCGCGCGTTTCCAGTATATACCTGCCGCCAATGGCACAAACAGCGAGACAAGGCTGAACGCCGATGATTCGCCAACAAGGTCGAAAATATTCGTGTCGCGGGTAGTGCTCATCAGGACGCAAGCAACGGTGATGATAACAACCGCCCAGCGGATGGTTTTCAATAGTGCCTTATCGCTGATGTTGGGCCGGAAAAACTTCATGACGTTTTCGCCGAAGACAGTTGCCGGAGCTAAAATGGCTCCACTCGACACGCTCAGAATAGCCGAGGTAACAGCCCCGAAGAATAACACCTGCAACGGCAAACTACCGTGACGCATCACCATGTTCGGAATAATAAGCTGATTGTCTTTGGGTAAATCAGGGTGGAGCAGTTTGGCGCTCAGCGCAATAAACAGTGGCAACATCGCTATCGTCAGGTACATGCCCGAGGCCAGATAAGAAGCCCGAACCGAAATCTGCTCCGTTTTGGCCGCCATAACCCGCTGAAATACGTCCTGTTGCGGAATGGAGCCCAGACCAATAGTCATCCAGGCGGCAATGTATGCCAACCAGTCTTTGCTGGTTGAATTGGGTAGTAATCGGAAAAAACCTGCCGGGGTTCGTTTTTCGATGGTTTCCCAGCCTCCCACTTCCTGCCAGAGCATGACGCCCAGTACAGCAAGGGCCAGAATAATGATCAGGTTATGAAAAAAGTCTGTGACCGAAATGGACCACATGCCACCTAACAGCGTGTAAATCATAACAATAGCGGCACTGGCAATGATACAATACTCACGGGGAACATCGGTCACAACGCTCAGTACGATACCAATGGCCACCAGTTGAGCCGCGATCCAGCTAAAATAAGACGGTATGACAATGATCGCGGAGAGTAATTCAGCCGATCGGCCGAAGCGGATGCGGAAGTAATCGGAGAAGGTAGTAATGTTGAGTCGATAAAGCGGACGCGCAAAGAAAGCGCCGACCAGAAACAGACATAATGCCGATCCAAAAGGCTCTTCGATAACGGCCAGAAATCCACCTTCCACAAAGATCGCTGGGGCTCCCATAATCGTTTCCGATCCGAACCAGGTGGCGAAGGTTACCGACGCAGCCAAAAACAGTGGCAATCCCCGGCCGGCCAGTACGAAATCCTGTGATGTCGTGACACGTCGGGCCGCCCACGCGCCAACCGTGACGTTGGAAAGCAGGTAAAGGCTGATGAAAAAGAGGAGCATAGTAGATGGATCGAAACCTTTAAAACTACGCAATCAGGCAATAAAAATTCCGTAAGCGGTTGAAGAAATCAATCAACCACTTACGGAACGGTAGCAAAATCAATTGCTAATCGATTATAGTTTGAGCTTTGCAGGCAAATACTTGGCAATCAAATCTTCGTAGTAGGGCTTCAATTCGCTTACAACCGGTGGTTTTGGGCTTTTCGAATACAGGTCATACGGATTGAACTTGCGCACCCACTTGAACATCTCATGATCGTGCTCGTCCATGAGGTGATTGTACGATTCTTCGCGGTGTTGCGAATAGAACGAGTGATAGCGCATCATGTACAAAGCCGGTTCAGGCATGTAATCCTTCATGATCTGGTACAGATACTCGTCGTGGCCCCACGACATGTGTACGTTGCGAAGGCCGCAGTTGGGTTCGTAAACACCATATTTGGTGTTATACCGTTCGTCGTAGCTGTCGGGATTGTTGGCAAAGAATTCAGGATAAACGATCTTATCCGAATGCTTGCAGCCAACCGGGAATGTATCGCCCACTACAGCCCACTGGGGTTCACCGAACAGGCAAAGTACCTTGCCCATGTCGTGCAGGAAGCCAGTCAATACGAACCAGTCTGGATGACCGTCAGCACGAATAGCTTCCGACGTTTGCAGTAAGTGCTGAAGCTGATCCAGATCCGTATCGGGGTCTGAATCATCGACCAGCGTGTTCAGGAACTCGGCAACTCCCCAAACTGGCAATTCTTTTTTGTCGAATTTCAGAAACTCGCGCTCCTTTTCCCGCACGAAATCATAGGTCTGGTAGGTATGATTCAGTCGGTAAAACTCCCGAACCGTATCGCGCTCTGGCGTATCGTAGTTGCGGTAGTCTTCTTTCGACTTATGTTCGGGCTCAGGGTAGCGACTTAGCAGGTCGTCTTCCCACTGATCTAGGCTGGCAAGGGGAGCAGTTTCACTTATCATGACGATACGAAAATTTAGACGGTAAATTTATGAATTTATTCCTGTCAATCAGTATGATAGACGTAGTTGTACGTAACAAAAATTACTATTGGGTTAAGTCGTCCAACGTCAGTATATCTGCTAGTTCGCGTTGACCCGCATCAGAAAGTATTTTTAAGACGGCAGCCGCGTTCGCTTTATTGTCAGCTTTATTCGAAAAGTATGCCAACAGAAACTTTTTTGACGGTATGGCAACCACAAAATTGTTAAATCCGCAGGTACTGCCCGAATGAAACAGAATTGGGTTGGCTGGCTCACGAAAAAACCAGCCAGCGCCATAATAACTGCCCGGCCTGTCAGGAAGGCCTTGCTTCATGCGCGCCAACACTGAGGTAATATCAACTAACGTGCCGTTTCGGAGCGCGTTTTGCCATTTCTGGTAGTCGATCAGGGATGTATAAACGCCCCCGTCGCCTTTGGTGGCACTGGTTACACTCTGGTCGGAGAAAACAAACACCTTTCCTTTTTGGCGATAACCCATTGCCCGATTCGAGATAGGCTTACCTGCCTCATAAACCACCGATTGCTTCATGCCCAATGGCTGAAAAATCCGCTCCCGAATAAATGCCGCAAACGATTGCCCCGAAACCCGTTCGATAATCAATGCTAACAGGCAATAGCCAGAGTTACTATACCGAAACTGGCTGCCTGGCTCGAAGTAAAGCGAATCCCGATCTTTCAGCAGCGTAAGCACATCGGCATCCAAAAGTTGTTCGCGCTGATTGGGGTTCATCACGGCTTCATAATCCAGAATACCTGATGAATGAGTTAGCAAATTTCGAAGTTGTACTTTCCGGGCCACCTGCCCATTGAATTCAGGGCAAAACCGGATCAGCGGGTCATCGAGCGATAGCTTCTTGTCCTTCTCCAGCAACAGAATTCCCATTGCCGTAAACTGCTTCGACACCGACGCCATGCGAAAATTGGTTTCAGCCGTAATAGCCGATTTCGTAGCTACGTTGGCCAAACCGTATCCTTTCTGGTAAATGGGCTTACCATCAATTTCAACCAACAAAGCAGCACCCGGCAGCGTCGGACTGGTCGTTGCCTGCATTAGCGAGTCGAGCCGTTCGCGAAGTTGAGCTACTACAGACGTTGACATAAGGAGAAGCCCAGCCAGCACATAGTTCCGCATTGATTTTACCAGAAGACGGTGTACAATACCGCCAAAATACTGAAAATTCCGACCGATCCAATAACAAACGAAGGGGTTACCCGGAAGAGGCTTTTATCAACAATAATGCCTTTTTCGGGCCTGTGGCTGGCCGGGTCCGTTAAGGAAACAAGTACCATCAGAAGAACATCGATGCAGAACACCCAGGTTGTCCGATGCAGAAAGGGGATGGGGTCGGTCTGAACGCCAATCATATTCATTACCACTGGCCAGAACTTAAGTAAGGTTGATAGGGGAAGTGTTAAAATGGCAACCGTTAAAGCTGCCCGATTGGTAGCCCGTTTCCAGAAAAAGCCAAGCAGGAAAATGGCAAATATGCCGGGCGTAATGAAGTTGGTATATTCCTGAATGTACTGATACACCTGATCCAATGAGCGTAGCATAGGCGCAATAGCGATTGCAATGGCAAATGACACGATAACGGCCCATCTGCCGACATTCACCAGCTTTTTATCCGACGCGTTTTTATCGACGTACTTCTTATAAATATCGAGTGTGAAAATGGTTGAAATAGAATTACACTTACTGGCAAGCGACGCAACAACAGCGGCTGTAAGCGCTGCAAAGGCCAGTCCTTTCATGCCGACGGGTAGTAGATTCATTAATACAGGGTAAGCCTGATCGGGTTTTACAACTCCTGATGCATCGGTCATGGCTTCACGGAAAGGCCCACTTTGGTACAACACAAACGCGGCAATGCCGGGAATAACAACAATAAGTGGAATCATTAATTTCAGAAAAGCGGCAAACAGGATTCCACTCCGGGCCGTCTTCAAATCAGCGCCTAACGCCCGTTGTACAATGTATTGATTACAACCCCAGTAATAGAGGTTATTGAGCCACATACCGCCCGTTACCAAGGCCATTCCCGGCAGAACATCGTAATAGGGATGCCCTTTGGCGAAGAACATATGAAAGTGGCCATCTGCTTTTTGCCGTAGCGACAGTAAGCCATTCCAGACACTAGTCATACCGAGGGCAGTATCACCGCCATCTTTAGCTACTAACTGTAACGCTAAATACGTGATGACCAGACCGCCGAAAATCAAGACAACCACCTGAATTACATCGGTATACCCAATCACCTTCATGCCGCCTAGGGTAATGAAAATGGCGAAAATGGCTAGCCCAATGGTACAAACTGTAAAGGAAATGCCAATCAGTGACTCAATCGCAATGGCACCTAAATATAAAATAGACGCCAGGTTTACCAGAACGTAAACAACCAGCCAGAACACTGCCAGAATCGTACTGACTGTATCGCTATACCGCTGAGCCAGAAACTGGGGCATGGTATAAATATGGTTTCGGAGGTAGATTGGAATGAAAAAGACGGCTACGATAATCAGCACAGCCGCTGCAAACCACTCATACGACGAAATGGCTAGCCCCATAGCAAAGCCCGAACCTGCCATGCCAATGAAATGCTCTGCTGAAATATTGGACGCGATCAGAGAGGCACCAATAGCCCACCAGGTTAAAGAACCTTCGGCCAGAAAGAAATCAGTAGTGCTCATTTGAGCCGAACGTTTCCGGCGATAGATCCAATAGCCGTAGCCGACAACAATGATAAAATAAACTAGGAAAACGATGTAATCGGCTGTTGCGAGATGATTCATGCAGGTGGGTAAACGAAAAAAGACTAGGTAACTTGCCAATAAAGCAGGTTACCTAGTCTTTTCTAATGTAATGCGGGGGAAGCCCGCCATCTATGCTTAATATATTGCTGATGCATATTCGCGGGTTTCCACCCGCGTTACACTATAGTTTACTAAAATCAAACGTTTCCAAAAAGGCCGTTGTGAACTGACCCGACTGGAATTTTGGATCATCCATCAGCTTAATATGAAACGGAATCGTGGTTTTGATCCCTTCGATAACGAATTCTTGTAAAGCACGTTTCATACGCGTAATCACTTCATCCCGCGACTGACCCGACACGATCAATTTTGCAATCATCGAGTCGTAGTTTGGCGGAATTGTGTACCCGCTATATACATGGCTATCAATCCGAACCCCGTGTCCACCAGGGAAATGTAGGTTGGTGATTTTACCTGGTGATGGGCGGAAACCATTGGCCGGGTCTTCGGCGTTGATCCGACACTCCATGGCAAATAGTTTCGGGGTGTAGTTCCGGCCAGAAATTTCAGCACCAGCGGCTACCTTGATCTGCTCTTTGATCAAGTCGAAGTCCGTAACTTCTTCAGTAATCGGATGCTCTACCTGAATTCGGGTGTTCATTTCCATGAAATAAAACTCCCCGTGCTTATCGACAAGAAACTCCACCGTTCCAGCGCCTTCGTAACCAATGGCTTGAGCCCCTTTGATAGCAGCTTCACCCATTCGCTGACGAAGATCGTCGGATACAATTGGCGATGGCGTTTCTTCGACCAATTTCTGGTGACGACGCTGGATTGAACAATCGCGTTCAGACAAATGGCAAACTTTACCATATTGATCACCAACGATTTGAATTTCAATATGGCGAGGCTCCTCTACGAATTTCTCCAGATACAGCCCGTCATTGCCAAAAGCAGCACCGGCTTCTGTACGAGCGTCGTTCCAGGCTTTCTCGAAGTCGGCTTCTGATCGAACGATACGCATACCACGACCGCCACCACCAGCAGTTGCTTTCACGATAACCGGATATCCCATATCGGCCGACAATTTCTTGCCCTGCTCAACCGATTCAAGCAAGCCATCGGAACCCGGAATTACTGGAACACCAGCCGCCCGCATAGTCGCTTTTGCCGTAGCTTTGTCGCCCATGCTATTGATTTGCTCGGCCGTAGCACCGATAAACTTAATGCCGTAATCTGCACAGATTTGCGAGAACTCGGCATTTTCAGATAAAAATCCGTAGCCCGGATGAATAGCATCAGCTCCAGTTACCTCGGCTGCCGAAATAATATTGGGAATACTTAAGTAAGACTGCTTGCTAATAGGAGGACCAATACAAACAGCTTCATCCGCAAAGCGTACATGAAGACTATCGCGGTCGGCAGTTGAGTAGACGGCCACCGTTTTAATGCCCATTTCGCGGCAGGTACGGATAATTCGCAGCGCGATTTCTCCCCGGTTGGCGATTAGTATTTTTTTAAACATGGTCTAAATGAATGAGTGAATGAGTGAATGAGTGATTGAGTGAATATTTACTAGCTGTTTATTCACTCAATCACTCATTCACTCATTCACTCATTAAATTAAATGGGTTCTACCAAAAACAGAGGTTGGTCGTATTCGACCGGAGTAGCATTTTCAACCAGAATCTTCACGATACGACCCGATACTTCCGATTCGATCTCGTTAAAGAGTTTCATGGCTTCGATGATACAAACAACTTTGCCTTCGGTCACGCTATCTCCCACTTCTACGAACATCGGCGATTCGGGGTTAGCCGACCGATAGAAGGTGCCAATCATTGGCGATTTGATCGTGATGTAGTTCGATGTGTCGACTTTAGGGGCTGCTACCGCTGGTGTAGCAACAGCCGCTGGTGCACTGGCTACAGGAGCCTGTACCGCTGGCGCAGCAGCCACAGGGGCAACTGGTGCCGCAGGAGCTGCTGGAACGCCCTGACCATAGCGCTTGACACTAATTTTCAGGTCTGTAGTCTCGATGTTGACTTCATCCAGGCCCGATTGCGAAATGAAGTCGATTAGTTGTTGAATGTCTTTTGTGCTCATAGTTTAGGAGCGAGGAGAAAGGAATGAGTCGTGGGGAGTAAAGATTAATTTGCCATCTTCTTACTTCCCGCTTCACACTTCTCTCGACTCATTTATTTCACTCGTTCTACGTAATCGCGTGTGCGGGTATCAACCCGAATTTTTTGACCTGATTCAATAAAGAGGGGCACCATAATTTTGGCTCCCGACTCTACTTCAACCCGCTTTTTAGGGCTGTTAGCTGTATCGCCTTTAATACCGGGCTCAGCGTAGGTTACTTCCAGCTCAACGAATGGAGGTAACTCACAAGAAAGGGGAGTTTCGGCGTCGGCATTGATCAGAACTTCAACTTCCTGGCCTTCTTTCATCAGATCAGCACCTTCAACAAGTTTTTCGTCGAGGTTGATTTGATCGAACGACTCCTGATCCATGAAGTTATAGCCGGCCTCATCCTTATAAAGGTACTGGAATTTACGACGTTCAACACGAACAGGATAAATGGTTACCCCTGAGTTGAATGTGTTATCAATAACGCGACCCGTTGTCAGACTTTTCAGTTTCGTACGCACGAATGCGGCCCCTTTGCCGGGTTTAACGTGCTGAAATTCTGTAATTTGAAAAAGGTCGTTGTTGTAGTTTAAGACCAGTCCGTTGCGGATATCTGCGGTCGTTGCCATGTTAAGATGTATGATGTAAGGTGTATGATGGATGATATAGCTTGCAGTGAAAATACATACACCCTATATCATCCATCATATATAAAATTAATAGGCCCACTTCACGTAAGCGGCTCCCCAGGTAAAGCCACCGCCAAAAGCGGCCAGAACTAAATTATCGCCTTTTTTTAGTTGCGATTCGTAATCAAACAAGCAAAGTGGGATTGTGGCAGCGGTAGTGTTGCCATATCGATGAATATTTAACATCACCTTTTCTGGCTCAATGCCCATTCGGTTCGCAGTAGCATCAATAATGCGCTTGTTTGCCTGGTGAGGTACTAGCCAGGCAACATCGGGGCCACGTAACTGATTGCGTTCCATGATCTCCGCTGATACGTCAGCCATGTTTTTGACTGCGAATTTAAATACAGATGGACCATCCTGATAAACGTAGTGCCAACGTTTTTCGACGGTCTCGTGGGTAGGTGGGTAACGGCTTCCGCCAGCTTTCTGGAATAAATGGTTTTGACCGATTCCATCCGATTTAATGATCGAATCAAGTATACCGAAACCATCTTCGTTGGGTTCGAGCATAACCGCTCCGGCCCCATCGCCAAACAAGACGCAGGTAGTCCGGTCAGTATAATCGACAATTGCCGACATTTTATCGGCCCCAACGATAACGACTTTTTTGTATTTGCCCGTCTCGATAAATTGAGACCCAACAGTAATGGCGTATAAAAACCCAGAACAAGCGGCCTGGATGTCAAAGCTGCCTACATTCCGAATGCCAACCATGTCGCAGATAAGATTAGCGGTGCAGGGGAACACATAATCGGGCGTGGTGGTCGCACAAATCAGTAGATCAACCTCTTCGGGCTTTATATTGAGCTTTTCGAGCAAACCTGCCACCGCCTTTGCACCCATATGCGAAGAGCCCATGCCTTCGCCTTTCAGAATGTGTCGTTCTTTAATACCGGTGCGACTTGTAATCCATTCATCATTTGTATCCACCATACGCTCCAATTCAGCATTGGTCAGCACATAGTCGGGAACGTAGCCGTGGATTCCTGTTATGGCAGCTTTACTCATAAGTGATTCTTAAACGTTTACGGTGTTTAGTTTATGGTTTACAGCAGGCTGACGCATGGAATTATTAACGCGCCAGCCTACTGTAAACCGTAAACTGAACACCGTAAACTAACTTAATGCTTGTGCAATTTTAGTGTATGCATTGGATTCAACCTGCCGGATCGCCAGGCCAATCATATTTTTTATCGCTAATGGCGACGAAATTCCGTGGGCAATAATCACATTACCATTCACGCCCAGAATTGGACTACCTCCTACCGATTCGTAATTGGTTTTATCCAGAAATTCATCACTCAAACCACGTTGGCTGGCAACCTTATAAAAGGACTCACCAAGTTTGAACATGGCGTTTCCGGTAAAGCCGTCGGTTATAATTACGTCGGCCTTTCCCTCAAAGAAGTCTCCTCCTTCCATATTGCCAACAAAATTAATCCGACGATTTTCTTTCAGAAGCTGATGAGCTGCCTGGGCCACCAATGAGCCTTTCTGCTCTTCTGAACCAATATTCATTAAGGCTACACGAGGCTGATCAATACCAAAGGTGTATTGTGCATAGATTGAGCCTATTATACCAAATTGAGCCAGTACTTCAGGTTTGCAATCGGCATTGGCACCAATATCGAGCATAACAGCATACCCCCCTGTAAGTTGCGGAACAAAACCAGCAATACAGGGTCGTAAAATACCTTCAATTGCTTTAATGCTGAACAGGGCACCTACATGCATAGCGCCCGTGTTACCTGCGCTACAAAAGGCGTTGACCTGGCCATCCTTCAAAAGCTTAAACCCAATTCCAATGCTGGAATTGGGTTTCTGCGAGAGCGCCTTGGTTGGGTGCTCACTCATTTCTATAACGTCATCGGCGTTAACCAATTCGATATTGGTAACGGCCTCTGCGCCCTGCTTTTGAATAAGTGTCTGCAGGATAGACTGTTTTCCAATCAGCACAATAGTTACATGCTCCGGCAATTCTGCAGCGGCCATTATAACTCCTTCCACAATTGCTTCGGGAGCGAAATCGCCACCCATTGCGTCCACTGCAATTTTCATTGACTCGGTTGGTTCAATATCTCCCAGATAAGCTGGATTATAAACTAAATACGCGTAAAAATAGGGAGGTAGCAGGCAATAAAAAAGTATTTCGCGTTCATCTTCGGAAAGACGTCAACGAAATACTTCTTGAAAAGCAATACAATTTAGGCCGTTTTGGCGTAATTCTCGATAATCATTTGCCCTTTGTAGAACAGATTGCCTTCGAAAACGTGAGCATGGTGGCGCTGATGCACTTCACCAGTCTGAGCGTCGGTTGAAAGAGCTACTGGAGTAGCTACATAATGTGTTCTGCGCTTATCGCGACGGGTGCTTGAGTGGCGTCGTTTGGGGTGTGCCATTGTCTTAAGTTATAAAGTTGTCAAGTTATTTAGTTGTAGAGTTGGTGGTTGCAGGGGCTATTTAACTTTATAACACTACAACCGCTACGGCGGACCGTCTATAACTCTATAACTTCATTTAATTATCACTCAGTTTGCGCAAAGCGGCCCAGCGAGGATCAATAGCTGGCTGGTCGTCTGCATCGTTATTTTCTTCTTTGTCGTCGCCCGAACGATAAATAACTTTACCATTCTGGTCATCATCGTAGTCGTCTTCGTCACGAAAACGGGGGTGAAGCCGTTTCATTGGAAGGGATAGACTGATAAATTCAAAAATGTAGTGCGCTACATTAATTGTTGCTGTGTTTCGCTCGATGAGTTCGATTTCGTCGCTTAGTTCTTCGTTGTGATCACCGAACTTGAGTAACATTGTCTGTTCTGTATCAACAGGCTCTTCGTATTCATCGAGACTCCGGTCGCAGGTTTGGTCAACTGTACCTACGATGTGGAAATCCAGCCGAATCATCGTTTCCGACTTTTCGAGTACTAAATGTGTTTGAACATGGCCGGTTTTGATCAACTCCTGCTCCATTGCAGCAAAAAACGAACTGTCCGATGTAAAATCGTACTCGTAGCGTTTGTTGTCCAGACCGACAATGTGAATGTCGTATGCGCGTAATGGATTCACGTTTGTTTCTTTACCGCTTTTGCGGCCCTGTCAAAAATAAGACCGCAAAGGTACGAAATGTTTGTTAATCAGGAAAGTGATGTGTTGAAAAAGGTTTGTCGCAAGGTGTTTTTGACAGGATTACAGGATTAAACGGACTTTTATGAGTCTGAAATCCTGTAATCCTGTCAAAAAAACAGTAATTGGTGGTTGAAATTTAATTCGCCTAATTTCTCCATGGATTAGTAAGCGATTCTTTTTAGGTCTTTTTTCGATTGGTTTAGGTAACCTTGCGGAAATTCAATATGCTGTTAACGATTATAACCCTTACCTCTTTTGCTGTTCTGGTACGCATTATCGCCAACCCACTTTCGAACGTATTTCAGAAACAATTAACGCAGCAATCGGCCAACCCACTGTTTATCATGTCGGTAACTTATGGGGTTTTAACGTTGGTTGGTTTGGTTTTCTGGCCACAACTTCGGTTATATGGCTTGCCTATTGAATTCTGGCAAAGCATGGTAGTCAGTAGTTTGTTTGCCATGTTTGGTAATGTGTTTCTGGTACGGGCTATGCACATTGGCGATTTGTCGGTGCTGGGGCCAATCAATGCCTATAAAGCTGTAGTGGGTATGGTGTTCAGTATCTTTCTGCTGAACGAGATTCCGGGCTGGTGGGGATTGGCGGGTGTGGCACTGATTGTTGCCGGAAGCTATGTTGTATTGAACGATAAACAAAAACATAACAAGAGTTCAGTAGAAGCGGCCGATTTGGGCATCTTCCAGCGACCGGAAGTCAAATTACGGCTGGCCGCTTTGATTTTGTCGGCTATTGATGGTGCTTTTCTAAAAAAAGCCATTGTGCTCTCGACGCCCACCATTGCTTTCTTTTACTGGTGTGTCCTGGGCTTCGGATTCACCTTTGTCTGGATTCTGCTAACCATGAAAACGACCTGGCGCGAGCAGGTAACGGTGTTGCTGTCCCAGAAAACAACTTATCTGGCTTTATGTGCAGCCGTTGGTGTCACACAGATGGCGAGTAATATTGCTTTGGGGAGCATGCCGGTAGGATATGCGCTGGCACTGTTTCAGATATCGGCCTTAGTGAGTGTATTATTCGGCTACCAATTCTTCCGAGAACAGGGAATCCTAAGGAAATTGATCGGGGCGGGGATTATGGTAGCTGGCGCCGTATTAATTACAGTTCTCGGATAACTATCTTTCCTACTTATAAGTTATGCTTACCAAACTATTCTCTTACTATGGCACAATATAAACTTGTTGAAAAGCATACCATCGAGCATCACAATGAATATTATGAGGTGCGCGCCACACAGAATGATGATCAGTCGAAAAGCCTGTTTTTTACGACAAATGAAGAAAATCTGGAAGAAGTAGCGGCTGCCATTGTTGCTGAGCATCTGCCCGGCGTGAAACACTGGACCGTGATCCCGCATCGTAAAGACAGCTAAGGGCGCCTTTAGTTAATGTATTAACGAAAATTGATAGGTTACTAAATGCGTTGTTTTTGGGTGGTAACGCAAAATTTTAACCAATCCCTAAACATTTTCGCTTGGTTATAGTTGGGCCAAATCTTATCTTCACACTACAAATAGTACTCTACCTAAAAAGTAGGATTGCTACCGTAACCTGTGACGATGAAGATTGGCCAAACTCTCTGCCTGATGGGCATGCTAATCGGGATGACCTGCCGGATTGCACCTGCCCAGACGCTTACTGCCGCTCAGGCCCGAACCGACTTTACTTATCTTAAGCGCAAGCTTGATTTACTTCATCCAGGTATGGGTTATTACACCCCTAGGCCTCGTATGGAGCAGCTCTACGATTCGCTATATAATCGGCTGACGGCGCCAATGGATTATCTTGCGTTTTACCATAATGTCAGCCCATTTGTTACGGCTATTAAGGATGGGCATACGAATCTGAATCACCGCAAGAATTACATTGGCAAACAAACACGCTTCCTGCCATTCTACATTCGCCCAGTCGATAGCAAATACTTTATTAGTCATAATGTATCGGCTGATACAAGCCTTCAGCGTGGCACCGAGTTGCTTACGATCAACGATCGGACTGTAGCCGATTTGCACCGTGAACTGATGGAGTCGGATCATTCCGGGTCCGATGGCGACAATCTGACAGGCCGTCGGCAATGGAGCCTGGTACAATTTGCCGATTATTATGCCGCCTGGTATGGATCAGCTGATTCGGTTTCGATTTCATACCGGCTCGCTGGCGATACGTTGGTTCGGAAAACACGCCTGCGCTGCCCAAATCTGAGTACTTTCCGGACAGTTATACGTCGTCGGTACGGCGTTGAACTAAATCAACAGCCTAACCTATCCGTTCGGGTTGTGGATACGCTCACCCATACAGCGGTATTGCGAGTTGCGTCATTTATGGGGTTGAAAAAGCGAGATCCATTTCAATGGGCCTTTAACCGTCGCCTGAAACAAGCCTTTAAGCAGATAAAGCGCGATAATATCCAGAATCTGGTGGTTGATATGCAGGGAAATGGAGGTGGTGTTGTGCTGAACTCTGCCCGATTATTGCGCTATTGGATGCCAAAACCGTTTCGGATGATGGAGCAGGAAGAAATGACACGGGCAGCTCGCGCCGAACTCGTTACGCGCTGGAATCCTCTATCGGCGTTGAATTTTAGCCTGCAATATAAATCGGATAAATCAGGCGGGTTTTCCAGTCGTTCGTCTCAACGACGGTATCGGCCTCGGTCTAAAGATAGCTTTACGGGAAATTTGTACTTCCTGATGAACGGGGCCTCTTTTTCGGCAACCACGTCGGTATTAGCGAAAACACTGGATGCTGGTATGGGAACATTTATTGGCGAAGCCAGCGGGAGCGCTTACTGGGGTGACTTTGCGGGCCATTTTAAAACCGTAACGCTTCCATACTCGCGGATTCAAATTCGCATTCCTCTGAAAAAATTAACCCATGCTGTGGGACCTGATCGGGCCAATGGCTTTACGGTTGAGCCCGATTTTACCGTTGCGCGTAGCTACAATGACCTGATGACTAATCGTGATTACGTACTGGATTATACCCTTCGATTAATTCGTCAGGGAGTAGTTGCTCGAAAACCAATTCCATTCCGACCTTTGCAGGCATCTTTGCCATTACCTCCTGCTCAGGAATAGACTTTGTCCGATGGCGAAAAGCGAACTGATTCCGGTCAGAAAACTGTTTACTGATAAACGCGCCGAAATTCACTTGGGCGCTAACCGATTCGTTAGTGTATTGTATTGTTGACGTTGAAACAACCGGGGGCGTAAAAGGCCCAGCTCGCCTTACTGAAATTGCCATCTTCCGCCACGACGGTCAGCAGGTTGTTGATTCGTTTCATACGTTGCTGAACCCCGAATGTCCAATTCCGCCATTTATCCGTCATCTGACGGGCATTACTGAAGAAATGGTTCAGGATGCACCCCTCTTTGCCGATGTGGCTGAAGAAGTACTCCGAATTACGGAAGGGGCTGTTTTTGTTGCTCACAACGTCGGGTTCGATTTTAGTTTTATTCAGAAAGAATTGAACTGGTTAGGGTACGATTTCTTTCGTCGGACACTCTGTACCGTTCGAACGAGCCGTAAGCTGATTCCGGGCTATCCTTCCTATAGTTTAGGGAAGTTGTGCCGTTCGCTGAACATTCCGCTTAATGGCCGTCACCGGGCGAAAGGTGATGCGGCAGCTACCGTCTTATTATTTGAGATGTTGCTTCGGCACGATTCGAATGGAATCATTCCTCGTGTTGTAAGCTCAGTCGACGAGCAATAATATCCTAAAGTCCTACACTGATTGTTGGCTAATTTGATTGGGGAATATTAGTCGGCGTTATGCGAAATCGTTGCTTATTGATGGGGCCAATGGGAATTTCTATGGTTGCCTGAACACCGTTAGCGGGCTTACTTTGCCAGGAAATTCGACCGCCCAGCAACGCCACTCTTGATTCGATATTGCTGATACCCAGGCCTGATGCCTTTTTCTGCGCCTGTTCATAGTTAAAGCCAAGTCCATTGTCCTGATAGATCAATATCAGGTGATCGGACTGATAGAGCACGTTTAAATCAATCCGGCTGGCATTGGCATGTTTGAGCGAGTTGCTGACCAGTTCCTGGGTGATTCGGTATAACATGACTTCGGTGTTCGTCGGAAACCGGTTACTCTCTTCTATGGTACCGCTAAGGCGAAAGCGGGCATGGATAACGCCACTGTCGCTGATTCGGGAGAATAACTCATCAACGGCGGCTATGTAGCCATGTCGTTCTAAGGTTTGGGGATTCAATTTGCGAAGCAGGTTTCTGATGTCGCCAATGGTATCGTTGATCAGCTGGAATATGGTGGATTTGATTGCCGACATTTTGGGACTCTCTCCGGCCAGTTGCGTAAGCTGAGTGGTGTACAGTTTGATCGTTGCCAGCCGCGTTCCGATTTCATCGTGCAGATCGCGTGCAATTTCCTTTTTCACCTGTTCCTGTATGTCATACGATAAGCGCAGACGGTCCACTTCCTGCTGGCGAATAACCTTTTCCCGTTGTCGAATCCAGGTCCAAACTGCCAGAATGATCAACAAAATAACGATCAGCATAAAGGACATCTTTCGCCAGAAAGGTGGCTCTATGTGAATCGCTAACTTATGAATTCGGTGGCTCCAGTGGCCATCCAGATTGGCGGCTTTTACCTGAAATGTGTAATCGCCTGGAGGTAAGTTGGCGTAGCGGACATAGTTCCGCTCGCCCGCGACTACCCATTGGGGATCGTAGCCGGTTAGTTGATATTGGTAGTTGTTTTGCCCGTTGCTGAAAAAATCCAGGGCGGCAAATTCCAACGACAGCGTATTTTGAGTATGATCGAGGTCAATGCGGGTAGCTTCGCCTACGTAGGTGTCCATTGTAAAGGGCACTTCGTTGATAGTCAGCGAATAAATGTGGACATACGGATTGAAGAAGCTACTCCGAAAGGCGTCGGGTCGAAACCGATTAAATCCGTTAACTCCGCCAAAATACAATTCCCCGTTCGCTAGTCGCACAAACGCATTCCCGTTGAATTCGTATCCCTGAAGCCCATCATTAGGCGTAAAGTTTTTGATGGCCTGCGTACTTGGGTCAAGCTGTGAGATACCACGGTTGGTACTCATCCAGATTTTGTTTCGGGCGTCGGTAATGGTCCCATAAACAAACGAGTTGGCCAGGCCCTGCCGTTCGGTGTACAGCCGAAACTGGCCTGATTGCACATTGAGCGCCACTGCGCCCCGATCGCAGGCAAGCCAGAGTGTCTGCTTGCTAATATCGGGCCGAATATTGAGGATCATATAGCCTTTTAAACCCGACCGAACAAAGCGCCAGTTGAGCGATTGGCCACCTTGTGATGGAGTGGCTCCGCTCAGAGACGTTTCAGGACTAGGGCGGGATAATTCATAGCAATAGTAGCCATTCAGGTAAGTGCCAACCCATAATTGTTGATTGGGGGAATCGTACCAAAGGCTAAAAATATTTTGTCCGGTTAGAACGGGTACTTTCGACCATTGGCGCTTAGCGATATTGAGTGCATAAAGGCCGTCTTCTGTCGCAGCTATAAGCATGGTATCAGAAACACTCACCATGTTGCGCACGTAATTGGCACCTAACAGACTGGGCGACGAAGGAAATAATATGGACTCGAAGACCTCGGTTTTAGGATTAAACGCCATGACACCACCCGTCCGTCCGACCCAAATACGACGTTGCGGATCACGGTAAAGACTCCGGGCAATCCCCCGAATCGGGCCGCTGCTGGTTGGTGGACTGGCCAGATATCGGTCGACAATTCGATTGGTACGTGGGTCCAGAACATTGATGCCATTTTGCGTAAGTATCCACAATCGGTCGTATCGCTCTTCCAGAAATCCTCGAATGGTATAATTACTTAGCTTTTGATCGGCAGGCAGTGTATCGGCACCCTGATTTTTTATCATCCCTCCGAAGAGAAAGGCATCGGGAACAATGCGAGCAAGGCCATCAGGGTCGGTATTGGCCCAAACAATCCCCAAATTATCGATGTAAATTTTACTGATTTTAAACTCGCTCAGCCGGGGTGTATTCTTCATGAAATTGTATACCTGCCCAAACAGCCGCGACCGTTTGTCGAAATAAAGTACCCCATCATTCTGGGTGCCGAGCCAAAGCCGACCCCGTTGGTCGGAGGCCAGACTATAAATTGCGCTAATCGGGTTGTTTCCGACAGTGGCGTATGTTTGATAGGATGCCCGACGATAATCAAATCGAATTAAACCCGTTCCCGTCCCGAGCCAGGCGATATCGTCGGAATCAATATAAAATGAAAAAACAACCTGAGGTGGTCCGAATAAATTGTGCGGGTGATTACTGAAATAATGAGAGAGTTTATGGCTTTTGGGATTATAGCGCAGTAGACCTGTGGGCGAATGCAACCAGATGTCGCCCGAAGGGGTGCGTACGGCTGAACTTTGCAAATCGTATTCTTTGGTAGGGTGTAGGTTGGCGGCCAAAATGGTTTTGTGCCGCTTGCGATAATCGAATTGGACCAGACCTTCGGAATCACTGAGGTAGATCAGTTCATTTTGATTGATGGAAAAAGGAATGGTACGACTACTCTGGCGCGTACGTCTACCATTGGGTTTGCTAACCGCGAAACAATCGAAACGATCTTTTTTACGATCATACCGATTTAGCCCATCTTCGGTACCAATCCATAAATTCCCATCCGAATCTTCAACGATACCGAAAATATTGATTCCCCGAATAGAGCCAGATTGAACAGTGCCATCTTTACGCAACGATGGCCGATAGGTGCGAAAGTGATGCCCATCATAGCGATTTAGGCCGTCCTGCGTACCCAGCCACAGAAATCCACGGGTATCTTTCAGCATGTAATAGACCGATCCCTGGGTGAGCCCCTCACTAACCCCAACATGATCGATCCGAAACGCAGTACCCAACGAGCTTGGTTGTGTCCACCCAGCCAAAGGCAGCAGGAGCCAGCATAGCAGGTGGAAGCATAAGCAGCCAAGTCGCGTCATGGTACTAAAGTAGGATTGGAGGAAGGTACTGTAAATGAGCTATCTATTTCCTGAAAATACAAGTTTGTTAATTAATAAATACCATTTTCATGCCATCCTGCGCACCCGAAAGCAATAATGTATGACGAATTTTACGAGCGAAGGCGGTTTGCTGTAAATTCGTAGGGCTATTCAATCTCTTTTAGTATAACCTTCATTAAAAATCATCAACAATGCGATTTTCTAATTCAATTCAATTGTGTTTCATGCTGAGTTCATCCATTGCATTGGGGCAGTCTGCTCACCCATTAACGTATCCGCAAGCGCGCAAAACGGATCAGGTCGATACCTATCATGGTACGCAGGTTGCCGATCCGTACCGCTGGCTCGAAGATGACCGTTCGGCCGAGACGGCGGAGTGGGTCAAGGCCGAAAATAAAGTCACCTTCGACTATTTGGCGCAGATTCCGTATCGGAAACAGTTTCAGGATCGTCTGGAGAAAATCTACAACTACCCCAAATATTCAGCGCCTAGCCGCAAAGGTGAGTGGTTTTATTTCTCGAAAAACGATGGACTTCAAAACCAGGCGGTACTTTATCGGCAAAAAGGGCTTGAGGGCAAACCCGAGTTGGTCATTGATCCGAATAAGTTATCGGCCGACGGAACAACTCGTTTAGGCGCATTCTCGCTGTCGAAAGATGGCAAGTATGCAGTGGTTGGTTTGTCAAAAGGTGGCTCCGACTGGCAGGAATACCAGATTATGGAACTAGCTACCAAAACATATTTGCCGGATAAAATCGAGTGGGTGAAAGTATCGGGGGCGGCCTGGCAGGGCGATGGATTTTACTATAGCCGTTACCCGAAGCCAGAAGGAAGCGCGTTGGCTGCCAAGAATGAAAACCACCAGGTGTTTTTCCATAAACTAAATACACCTCAGTCGGCGGATCGACTTGTGTATGAGGACCCAAAAAGTCCACAGCGTTTTCACATCGTCAGCACGACCGACGATGAGCGATTTGCGCTGTTGACGGTGAGTGACCGAGGGCAGGGAAAAGATGGTAACTCACTGTTTTTTATGGATGCGAAGAGTGGACAGAAAGCGTTCGTGCCCGTTGTTGCTGAGATTACTAACTTCAGCTATAATGTGATTGATAATGATGGCGACCGACTCTTGATTTTGACCAACGAAAAGGCTCCAAATAGCAAAGTCGTTGCGTTCGACACCCAAAAGAAGACGTTTTCGACGCTGATTGCTGAACAACCGGAGCCTATTGCCGAAAACAGTGTTAGTGCCGCTGGCGGAAAGTTGTTTGTTGAATACTCAAAAGACGTGACCTCAAAAATTGATGTATTCGATTTTATGGGGAAACGCGAAAGCGAAGTGCAGTTGCCTGCTGTGGGTACTGCTGGCGGCTTTGGGGGCGAGAAAGATGATAAGTTCGTGTTCTATACATTCACCTCGTTTACCTTTCCGCCAACCATTTATCGCTACGATATTGCTACCCGGAAAAGCACCGTTTTTCGGGCACCCGAGGTCGATTTTAAGCCTGCCGATTACGAAACAAAGCAGGTATTTTATACGAGTAAAGATGGGACTAAAGTGCCCATGTTCCTGACATATCGTAAAGGATTAAAACTGGATGGTACCAACCCAACACTTCTATATGGGTATGGTGGATTTAACATCAGTTTGCCTCCATCATTCAGTCCGTTTCGGATTCCGTTTCTAGAGCAAGGGGGCGTTTATGCGCAGGCTAATCTGAGAGGTGGTAGCGAGTATGGCGAAAAATGGCACGAACAAGGTATGAAACTCAAAAAACAGAACGTGTTTGATGATTTCATTGCAGCTGCCGAGTATCTGATTGGACAGAAATACACCAGTCCAGCCAAACTGGCCATTCAGGGCGGATCGAATGGTGGATTGCTCGTGGGAGCCGTTATGAATCAACGGCCCGAGCTGTTCCGGGTGGCTATTCCACAGGTCGGGGTTATGGACATGCTCCGGTTTCACAAATTCACGATTGGCTGGAACTGGATTGCCGATTATGGCAGCAGCGATAATGCCGACGAGTTTAAGGCGCTCTATGCTTACTCGCCTATCCAAAATATCAAGCCCGGTATCAACTATCCCGCTACATTAATTACCACCGCCGATCACGACGACCGGGTGGTTCCGGCGCACTCATTCAAATATGCGGCTACGTTGCAGGACGTATACAAAGGGACTAATCCTGTGTTGATTCGGATTGATACGAACTCGGGGCACGGTGCAAGCAACACCAAAAAGAACATCGAAACGGCTGCCGATATTTATTCCTTTATCCTCTGGAATATGGGCGTGGCTAGTTTGAAAGAGGTGGCTAGTAAGTGATATAATAGCGCTTGGCTAATAGTCAAATAGGCAACTATTGTTAATGTTATTGACAATAGTTGCGTGTTTTTGTTACAAAATCTGACAAAAATGCAGCGTAGGCTGTGTCTTAACAAAAAAGGTCAACCTCATGAGGTTGACCTTTTTTGTTGGTTGTTAAACCGGGTTATTACAGTTTGAACGTAATACCCAGTAAGAGTGGAGCAATGCCCGTTCCTAATTCAGCGAAAGCGCCTACTTTCTCCGCGAACATATAGCGACCGCCGAGGTGGATAGGTACGAAAACTCCGCTTCCGAATGTATTAAAGCCAGTTCCGAAGCCAGAGCTGTATGAAACACTTTCATAACCCAGACCGATACCAGCATACAAGTCAGCCTTATCGGTGCTGAGGTTCAGAAGCTCATTGAAGTGATATGAACCACGAGCCGCAAAATACAGATAATTGACTTTATCGTTGTAGCCAAAATAGCCATAGTTAAAACTTCGATACGCCACCTGGCCACCTACGGTGATGTTTGGCGCTACTCCGAAATCGGCAGAACCACCGAAGGCGATACCACCTGCGCTGGAATAACCACCTACACCGATACCAAGGTTGATGAATTTGGTCCCTTTGTCAATTGGCATTTGGGCAAACGATTTCGTACCGGCTAAAAGACCAAGAACTAATAAGATGCTAAAGTGGATTTTTTTCATTTGATTCAATTGTTTTGCGTTGAAATTTGAGACAAAGTAAAAGCGAATCTATGGGCCTAACAAACGAGATCGCAGACCTCTTATTTATCGGTCATAGCTGTCTCTACAGGGCAAACATAGTGAACAAGGCATTATAACCTATATACACTGATGAAAATCACCCCATTTTTGACGTCTTTTTCGCGGTTTTTTACTATACTACTCGATATTAGTACAAAATGTTATGTGTCTGAGATTACTTTTTTGTAGGCACTTTTATTCATAAAGAGTAATATTAAAATTAAAAAATAACTTAATGCATTGATTATTAGGTATAAACATATAAATACTTTAATCTATAATTAACTTGCGTATATACATCACCTCAATGATGCCAGGATGTTCCATGTACAAATTAGTAACATCCTCTAAGCGGTTATAAACCATCCTCATAAGCGTTAACGATGCGCGAATTTATGAGTGAACGGTATCGTCTTCGCGTCGTACGTTTTTTATACGTATGTTAGGAATTAGCCTCATTTCTTCATAACCTAATAAGGTTAAACAAGCAGAGACGTATTTTTACGACCACATTTTAGGTTATAGCGTTTTTGATACGCCTGGTAATTGGTTCGTACATACATGACTATTTGGTACCTGACAGATTTGATTGGCGTAAGCGTCTTTGCTATTTCAGGGGCACTGTCGGCTTTAAGCAAAAAAATGTACCACGATCTGATCGGCGTATTTTTTATTGGCTTCCTGACAGCCATTGGTGGTGGAACCGTGCGTGATGTTATTATGAATGCCCATCCCATTGCCTGGATACGCGACCCTAATTACCTGATTGTGATTATTGCCAGTGTTATCATTGCCGTGTTTTGCCGCAAATGGTGGATGGGCGCACTCCAGCGGCCTTTATTGCTCTTCGATACAATCGGTATCGGGCTGTATACTATTCTTGGGTTGCAGAAAGCGCTTGTTACGGGAGTAAATGACTGGGCTGCTATTCTATTAGGCGTCATTTCTGCCCTGTTTGGGGGCGTTATTCGCGATACAATGGTGAACGACCTGCCTATTATTTTCGATCGGCAATTGTACGTTACCCCTTGCCTGACTGGAGCGATTCTGTACCAACTTGGGCGATCGTTGGATATAAATTCAACGCTGAATTTACTGGTATCGGCGGGTGTAATTGCTTTGTTTCGATTGCTGGCCATCCGTTACGACTGGTCATTACCTCGTATTCAGGATTAACTCCTGTTTAGGGGATAAAATAACCCAGGTTATGCTTGATTTCCTTTAGAACAAAGGTGCTGTTGAGTACGCCAATATTCTCAATCTGAGAGAGTTTGTACTTAACGAAATCGTGATATTCGTTTAAACTGCCAACGTGGATCTTGAGTAGAAAATCGACCTGTCCGGCCATGTGGTAGCACTCCTGTACTTCTTCCAGTTTCTGAACCTCCTCTTCAAACTTGTCGATAAAGGCTTTATCGTGGTAGCGCATGGATACCTGACAGAAGGTCGTAATAGGTTGACCAAGCAGGCTTTTGTCCAATACGGCCACATACTGCTTTATAAAACCTAGTCCTTCCAGCCGCTTGATCCGTTCGTAAACCGGCGACAATGTCAGACCCAGTTGCGACGCTAATTCCTTTGTTGTCAGCTTGGCGTCCTGCTGCAATAAGCGCAGTAATTGCTTGTCAACATCATCTAACTTTTCCATGCCGAAAAATTTTCTACCAACTCCGTTTGAGTAACTTTTGTCTCGGTTAATTTATTGGCAAATAAGCGTGTTGGCAACAATATTCACGGATTTATTCTGGATTTTTCTCCTTATTATCTTCAAAACTAACTTTGTACCACAAATAAGGTTCTACTTATTTCGGCCTTATTGTAAACACTTCATTCATCATCATACGCTCTATTAATTGGTTATGCAACGAGAAACCATTTTAGTTATTGGAGCCAATGGACAGATCGGTACGGCCCTTCTGCCCGAATTGCAGGCCCAGTTTGGGGTTAATCAGGTGATTGCCGCCGACCTGCGCAAGCCGTCCTCTGAGAGGGGCATCTTTGAAGTTCTGGATGCAACTAAGCCCGATGCGCTTACCGACATTGTGCGACGCTATCGGGTTACCCAGATTTACCATCTGGCGGCTATTCTATCGGCCAAAGGCGAAAGCGATCCACTGTGGGCCTGGAACCTAAACATGCAAACAGCCCTCAACGTCCTGGAAGTATCGCGGCTACATAATATCCGTAAGCTTTTCATTCCCAGTTCGATTGCTGCTTTTGGTGAGCATGCACCCAAGTATGAAACTCCGCAAACGGCGATACTGGACCCCGCTACGGTGTATGGTATTAGTAAAGTGGCTGCCGAAAACTGGTCGCTATATTACCACAAACGATATGGGCTGGATGTACGATCGGTACGCTATCCGGGCGTCATCAGTCATCAGTCGATGCCTGGCGGGGGTACAACAGATTATGCTGTTGCTATTTTCCATGAGGCTGTTCAAGGGCGCTCTTTTGAGTGCTTTCTGGAAAAAGACACCCGACTACCCATGATTTATATGGACGATGCCTTGCGGGCTACGCTGGAACTGATGGATGCTCCCGAATCGCAGATCAGTGTTCGCACCTCTTATAATCTAGCTGGCATGAGCTTTACACCTGCCGAATTAACGGAGTCGATTCAAGCCTATTTCCCAAATTTCGTTACGCAGTACAAACCTGATTTTCGACAGGCTATTGCCGAATCGTGGCCCAAAACTATTGATGATTCGGTTGCCCGGCAGGACTGGGGCTGGAAAGCGGCTTTTGATTTGCCTCGCCTGACGCATGAAATGATCACTCACCTGACTGCGGTTTATCAGCCGATGGTCTCAACCTTATAAAATCATGTACGGAGCCATAAAAGAACAACTTCAACAGGAGTTGACGAGCATACAGGAAGCAGGCCTGTATAAATCTGAACGAATCATCGTATCTCCGCAATCGTCGGTCATTGTCGTTCGCGATGGGCGTGAAGTACTAAATTTTTGTGCCAACAATTACCTGGGCCTTTCGTCGCATCCAGATGTTGTTGAAGCCGCCCATGAGACATTGAAAACTCATGGATTTGGCATGTCGTCGGTACGGTTTATTTGTGGAACGCAGGACATTCACAAAGAGCTGGAGCGCCGAACCGCCGAGTTTGTTGGGGCTGAAGATTGCATTTTGTATGCCGCTGCGTTCGATGCAAACGGGGGTGTTTTTGAACCACTCTTGAACGAGCAGGACGCCATCATCTCCGACGAGTTGAACCACGCTTCCATTATCGATGGGATCCGCTTGTGTAAGGCAAAGCGATTCCGATACAAACACAATGATATGGCCGATCTGGAAGCTCAGTTGCAGGCGGCTTCATCGGCACGCCGGATATTGGTGGTTACAGATGGCGTTTTCTCGATGGATGGCACTATTGCGCAACTCGATAAAATCTGTGATCTGGCCGATCAGTACAACGCGATGGTGATGGTCGATGAATGCCATGCGAGTGGATTCATGGGCAAAACGGGCCGTGGAACGCCCGAATACCGAAACGTTCTGGGGCGAATTGATATCATTACAGGAACTTACGGGAAAGCATTGGGTGGTGCTTCGGGCGGATTTACAGCTGCCCGCAAAGAAATTGTTGAGTTACTCCGTCAGCGTTCGCGCCCGTACCTGTTTTCCAATACATTAGCACCGTCTATTGTTGGGGCATCGTTAAAAGTACTGGATATTCTTCAGGCCTCTACCACCCTGCGCGACAAACTGGAAGCCAATACGAGTTACTTCCGGACTGCAATGACTGCTGCCGGATTCGATATTCTGCCGGGCGAACATCCGATTGTACCGATCATGTTGTATGACGCGCCTTTAGCGCAGGCGTTTGCGGCTCGTTTGCTCGAAGAAGGTATTTATGTGATTGGTTTCTTTTATCCAGTTGTACCTGCCGGTAAAGCCCGAATCCGTGTACAGATTTCGGCGGGGCACGAACAGGAACATCTGGAGCGGGCTGTAGCGGCCTTTACTAAAGTAGGGCAGGAACTTGGCGTTATTAAAGTAGGAGAAGCTGTCAGCTAGTGATGCTGTAGGCTGGCCTACAAACCAAAAAAGCCCGACACATGTCGGGCTTTTTTGGTTTGATACAAGTTCGCTTAGTTCATCGCAATAGTCCGAACCGCTTTCTGAACGGGTTGCGATGACAGGTTCAATTGTTTAACGATACTGCCTTCGTTCGATTTGATTTCCAATTCATACTCGCCATCGGCCAGTTCATCGACATTCAGCTTAACCGCGTATTTCCCTTCTCTCTTGCCAATGCTGTGTTGATAAAGTACTTCGTGGCTTTTGTTGCGAAGAACAACATCGACAGGTACCTCGGCCGACTTCTGAACCGACAGCCGGATTTGATGATCGAGGGTAATGTAGGCGCTCGCATCGAAGGAAAGAACTTTGGGTGTGGTAGGGTTCAACAGGGTTGAAGCACTTAGTAAAAGAGAGGCAGCAACTTTGCTCATTAGTGGTAACATGGTAGTAGTTGTTTAGTGTTTGTGTTGTTTACTGAGTTGATACCATTAATTCAATGCTCGTGCCACTTTTTGTATATTTCTGATTATCAAGTAGTTGACTTTTGTGTTAATTTTATAGGTCGTCCATAACCGGACAAAGCTTGTTCAGTTGCGGACAAACGCGAGACAGGAGTTGATCCACAAACAGGAAAAGGAAATCAATCACAGAGGGAATAAAATATCAGATAGGGAGGAGCTGTATAATTTCACGATACAAACAAAAAAGGCCCCAATTATGGAGCCTTTCATTATTTTATGCTGGTTCGCTTAGTGTTGTAAAGCAGGTTTCAATTTCTCTTTGAAAACCTTGCGGAACTTGTCTACTTTAGGCGCAACTACGAACGCACAGTAACCCTGGTTGGGATTATTGGCAAAGTAGCTCTGATGGTAAGCTTCTGCTTCGTAGAACGTTTCGGCGGGAGTAATTTCCGTTACAATTGGCTTATCGTAAGCGCCTGATTTATCTAGTTCTGCTTTGGCTGTTTCGGCCAGTTGCTTTTGTTCGTCGTTATGATAAAAAATCACAGACCGATACTGCGTACCAATGTCGTTGCCCTGACGGTTCAATGACGTTGGGTCGTGGCTCCGGAAAAAGGCTTCCAGCATTTCCTGATAGGTGATCTTGCTTGGGTCATACGTGATTTCTACACACTCAGCATGGCCGGTTTCACCAGTACAAACCTCTTTATACGTAGGATTGGCTTTATGACCACCTTCGTAGCCCGATACGGCATCAATAACCCCATCCAGCGATTCATAAAGGGCTTCTGTACACCAGAAACAGCCTGTTCCAAACGTTGCTTTGGCCAGATTGGCCGATTGATTTGTCGTCATAAATCGTAATTCTATAAACCTCTTGGGTTTTATAAACCTTATAGGTTTTATTCGGTTAATTTGCCTGACTAATTAACAGTACTTATTCGCGTAAAGTTTGCGCCAACTGCCTGTGAAAGACTTCAAAATCGATCGATTCCGCCATGATGGCGACAAATCATTTAAACTGAAAAAAGCGCCGACCAAAGTAGATGACCTCTATGAGGATGATGCTCATTATGAGGCCCTACTTCGGCAGCAGGCGGCCGAAATTGATAAATGGCAGGAGATGATGTATGCCCACAATCGCTATGGATTGGTGGTTGTGTTTCAGGCATTGGACGCGGCCGGGAAAGATGGTACCATTCAGCATGTATTTACGGGTACCAATCCGGCTGGCGTTCGGGTATATTCATTCAAACGCCCGACCGATCAGGAACTTGACCACGATTTTTTATGGCGTAGCTGGCGCGAACTGCCTGAGCGCGGCATGATCGGAATTTTTAACCGATCCTATTATGAAGAGGTGCTGGTAACAAAGGTGCATCCCGAAATCCTGAAACAGAGTCAGCGATTACCTGAAAAAGCGACCGAAGATTTAGACAAACTGTTTAAACATCGTTACGAGGCCATTCGGGATATGGAGCAGTTTCTGTACCGAAATGGCTTCCCAACGGTTAAGTTCTATCTGCACGTTTCGAAAGAAGAACAGGCCGACCGGCTGATTGCCCGAATTCAGGATCAGGAGAAAAACTGGAAATTTGAAGAGGGTGACGTGAAAGAGCGGGATTTCTGGGACGATTATCAGGAGGCCTACGAAACTTGTATTTCTGAAACGGCTACCGATAATTCGCCCTGGTATGTCATCCCCGCCGATGATAAAAAGAATATGCGGTTACTGGTAGGGCGAATTATCATCGAAGAACTCAAAAAACTGCCGATTACCAATCCTGAGCCAGACGAAAAACGCTTTAAAGAATTACAAAAACTAATTGCGGTTATTAAGGCCCAATAGTAGTGCGGCTGGAAAGCCGCAAGCCTGTATACTTATTGGTTTTGTCCAAACTCTACTACCGTTCAGCGGCTGTTTTAGCTGCTTTATCTAATTTTTGCCAAATACTAATAGCCATAGACATACTTTTGCGTTAGCAATTTGAACCGTCATGTATAAATAGACGGGCTATATCTAACGCAATGAAACATAGTTCTCTACATTGGTTATACGGTCTACTTCTAATTTGTCTGCCTCTCCAAAGCAGCCTGGCACAAGGCTCACTGACGACGAATACTATTGGTAAAGGGCTGGAAAAAGGTGCCCGATCGGCTGGCTTCACAGTAAGTGGGTATATAAAAGATGCGACTAATGGCGAGGGCCTGATTGGGGTATCGGTTTATGTAAAGGAAACCAGTACCGGGGCCGTCACAAATAGCTATGGATTCTTTGCGGTCACGCTACCCGCGGGTACTTATAACGTTGTGATCAGCTACGTTGGTTACGAAAAACAGACCAAAGTAGTTGACCTGACTACGCAGGACGTTCGCCTTGATCTTGAACTAAAACAGGAGGGAAAGCAGCTTCAGGAGGTTGTTGTTTCGACAACTCGTGAAGACGATAACGTCAAGAATATTGAAATGAGCGTCAACAAAATTGACGTGAAAACGCTGAAACGGATTCCAGCGCTGTTGGGCGAAGTTGACGTAATCAGAAGTATTCAATTGCTGCCCGGCGTATCGACAGTAGGTGAGGGTGCTACAGGGTTTAACGTTCGGGGCGGCAGTATCGACCAGAATCTGGTGCTGCTGGATGAAGCGCCTGTTTATAATTCATCCCACTTGTTCGGTTTCTTCTCGGTTTTCAATCCCGATGCGGTAAAAGATGTAAAGCTGATTAAAGGTGGTATTCCCTCAAACTATGGCGGACGGATTGCCTCAATTCTGGATGTTCGTCTGAAAGAAGGGAATGCCAAGAAACCAGAGGTAAATGGCGGGATTGGCCTGATATTTAGTCGATTGTCGTATGAGCGCCCACTGTTCAAAGGCAAAGGATCGTTCATTGTGGCGGCACGTCGTTCATATGCCGATATTCTGGCGCAGCCTTTTTTGAACAGCGATTTAAAAGGGGCGAAGTTCTATTTTTACGATCTGACAGCGAAAGGTAATTACCACATCAACGATAAGAATACGGTCTTTTTATCGGGCTATCTAGGCCGCGATGTATTCGGGTCGGATTTTGGCTTTAACTGGGGTAATACCACCTTGTCGGCCCGCTGGAATCACGTATTTACGAATCGCCTGTTTCTGAATACAACGGCTTACTATAGCAACTACGATTACTCGCTGAACACCGACCTGAAACAGAAAACACCAAACGACTATTTCAAAACCGATTCGCGCATTCTGGATTATAGTATCAAGCCTGATTTCTCGTTTTTTCTGGGTAAGAATACCATCACCTTTGGTGGACAAGCCATTGTGCATGATTTTCAGCCCGGTACGGCTACAGCTGCCAGCGCAGGCGCCGTTCGTTCGTTTGGAATTGCCAACAAACATGCACTCGAAAGCGCCCTTTATATCGGTAATGAACAACAGACAACGCCGAAGCTGCAACTCCAGTACGGCTTACGGTATTCATTATTTCAATACAAAGGACCGGGCGAGGCTTATACCTTCCAAACCGATGTGCCGTTGGGAACCCGACGTGAGGTGGTTACAACGGTGGATTATAAGGGGAACGATGTTATAAAAACCTATGGAAACTGGGAACCCCGTTTTGCCGCCAAGTACGATCTGACTGACAACAGCTCACTGAAACTGAGCTATAATCGACTGGCGCAGTACATTCACTTGATTTCTAATACCACAGCATCAACTCCGCTGGATATCTGGACACCCTCGACCAATAATATTAAACCACAGATTGCAGACCAGATTGCTGGTGGATATTTCAAAAACTTTGGTCGTTCAGGTAGTGAATTCGAAGCATCGGTTGAAGTGTATTACAAATGGTTGCAGAACCAGATTGACTATATCGACGGGGCTAGCCTGATCCTGAACAAATACCTCGAAGGCGATTTGCTGAGTGGCAAAGGTCGGGCGTATGGTGCTGAGTTTTTTGTGAAACGAAACACGGGTGTCGTAAATGGCTGGATTAGCTATACGTTGGCCAAAACCGAACGGCAGGTGGATGGTATCAACAATAACAATTGGTATCCGACCCGGTACGACAAACGCCACACCTTAACCTCGGTGTTGTTATTCGATCCGCCGAATGCGAAACGCTGGAATTTCTCGGCTACATTTACCTATGCCAGTGGTACACCGGGTACCTTCCCGACGGGTCGGTTTGTGTTTGATGGGCACGTAGAACCCATCTACGAAGGCCGCAATAACTACCGGATTCCGGCTTACCACCGACTCGATCTGGCAGCAACTTTACAAGGACGCAAACGACCCGGCAAACGAAAAGAGGACAACTGGGTTTTCTCGGTTTATAACGCCTACGCCCGAAAAAATGCGTTCTCGGTGTATTTCCAGCCGAATGCCGACAACCCACAGGTGACCGAAGCCATTCGCTACTCGGTATTCGCGACGATCATTCCTTCTGTGACCTATAACTTTAAATTCTAAGATTGGTGCCTGCCAGGCAATCGATCTGGACATACATGGCTATGAAACCAGTTACTATTTTCTCGCTGCTCGCTTTGGCTATTCTTGGCCTGGATAGCTGCACAACCGTTATTGATGCACAACTCGATACGGGTCCCGTTCAGCTTTCGGTACAGGGTATCCTGACCGATCAACCGGGCTCACAAACAATTGTTCTGACGCAGACGGCGGCTTATTTTGACAGCAGTACTCCACCAGCAGCCACTAGTGCTACTGTTACGGTGACAGATAACACCGGAAAGAGGTACAGCTTTCTGGATGCGAAAAATACAGGGTATTATGTGTGGCAACCAACGGGTAAAGACACATTAGGGCACATTGGCCGGACGTACCAACTTACCATTGACTATCAGGGTGAAACCTATCGGGCTAGTTCGAAAGTAAATCCGGTTCCCCCCATCGATTCGATCATTTTTGTGAAGCGAAAACGGAGTCCGTTATCAAAAATAGAAGGCTACCGGGCTGAATTTTATGCCAACGATATACCGAACGAAACGGACTATTACCGGGTACGATTTTTCCGCAATGGCGAGCTGCAAAATAAACCGAATAACATCATTACGTCGCAGGATGGCGGATTTCGGGGTAACAATAATGGCGTTACAGATGGGCTCATGTTTATTGTACCCATTCGCCGGGCCATCAATCCAGATAGCCTGTATGCGCTGAACGATAACGTGACGGTTGAACTCCATTCGCTAACTCTGGAGGCCATTAACTTCTGGCAGCAGACACGAACTCAGATTACCAACGGGGGGCTATTTGCCACGCCACCTGTCAATGTTCCAACTAACATCATTAACGATAATGCCAGTGGCCGAAAAGCCACCGGCTTTTTTATGACATCAGCCGTACGAACGCGGAGCGCTAGTGTCGTGCAGGCGAATATCCGAGTTCGGGAGGATTGATTTTTTTTGTCATGGCTCCGACCACCCGGTTCGACGTCAGGAGCCATGACAAAAAATATTGACCTACTTTTTCACAAGCTCTTCTCCCGGTAATAACCAAACTCCCCGCGCCGATTGCCCGTAGAACGACGTGCCGAAAGGAATTTCCTGCCGTCGGGTGTGTCCGTTTTTCAGGCGAATCGTAACAGATGTTGTTTTGGTATCTACCGGGGCAAATGTTTGCGGTTGCTGGATCGCAAATACCCGTAATGGGCCTCGGTTCTCAGTGATCGCCAGGCGGCAGTGACCCTGGGCGTCAGGGAAACTAACGAGGGCTTTGGCATTACCCGGAACGAAGAATCCTGTTTTGTCCATCGTTACGATTGAGAAATTGCCTTTGCCGTCGCCTTTCAACACCATTCCATTGAACGCATCCATGCGGCCTCCTACCATATCGCTACCGTGCTCATTACCCACGAGTACCGCATCCAGATTGCCGTCGCCATCAACATCTTGCGCCGTCATGCCAAATACGGGGGCTGTTTGGGCCAATATGGGTAATGACCGAATCTCAAACTTACCATTGCCTTTGTTTTCGATGTAACTGCTCGGCGTGTAATTGACGGTCAGTTTCAGCGCCTGATTACGCTCGTCTTCGGTTAAAATCTGACTGATGGTGGCTTCGCCAAAAGGAGCGTATTTGAGGTATCGCTTCTTAATACCAATCATCTGCTTCACCATATCGTCCCAACCGAAGTAGGGATATTCTTCATACTGACCTTTGGCATTTTTGAAATAAACGGTTGGGAACGCATCGTAGAAGCCGTTATTGTCGAAATCGCCAGCGTAGATGCGCACAGGCCGTTCGGTGCTGGCCCGGAGCAGGGTGTTTTGGCCCATATTGCCCGCCAGATAATCGATATCGCCATCGTTGTCGAAATCGCCGGGTGTCAGGGAATTCCAGAAGCCCAGTTTATCGGACAGACCACTGTTGTCGAGTGGCTGCAAATGACCTTTGTCATTCTTGAGCATCGTGAGGGGTGCCCATTCGCTGGCAAGGAGTAAGTCCTCATCGCCATCGTTATCATAATCGGTCCAGAGGGCATCACAGGTCAGCCCGCCTTTCGCCAAAACTGGAGCCGCTTCTTTCGTAACATCGGTAAAATGCGGTTGACCTTTTTTACCCGCAACGGCGGACCGATCATTTCGCAGAATATAGCTAGGGACGGCCATCGGGTATTTGTACGGTTCGACCCGGCCACCAACAAATAAATCGAGGTCGCCATCTTTATCGAAATCAGCCGCTTTTACGCAGGATGCGTTGAGCTGGAAGTTTGGCAACGCGTTAGCATCCAGAGTGAAGGTGCCTTTGCCGTCGTTCACATAAAGCCGATGGCGCAATGCTGCGGCTATCTGGTCGACTGGAAATTCAGGGCTTCCGCTAGCGGCATACAAGTCCAAGTCGCCATCGCCATCCGCATCGAACAACAAAAGTCCAGCATCTTCAGATAGTTTGGTTGGTAAGGGCTTCAGGACAAAATGCCCGTTAGGTTGCTGAAGCAGCAATTCGGTTGAATATTTAGAGCTTCCACCAACAACCATATCTGCCAAACCATCGCCATTTACATCGCCTACAGCTAATGCAGGGCCGTACTCCGTGAGTTTGTGGAGTAAAGTTTTTTGCAGATTGAAGTCAATAATATCCGTTTCCTCGTGCTTGTAAGTAATACCCAAATCGGCCGTAACGTCTTTCAGCAGGGTTTTAGGAGTCGCAACAATCTCATTGGCTTCACCGGGTTTGGCGTCTACTGCTTTAACGGTAATTGTCTGATCGGCGTTGACATCCGGGAAAATCTGGATACGCCCGCCCGGCCACGTTACTTTTAGATTCTTGATCGTCTTGATCTTGCCTAAACCAAGGTGCGCGATGGGTTCAACGCTCGATAAAAAGCCCCGGTACGGCGTATGTTCATAAAACTCTTTTCGACCATCGGGTAATTCATACTCAACGATGGCTCCCAAACCCATTACATTGGCTCCGTCGCCCTGGAATCGGATGCGGAGATAATGTGCCTGTTCGGATTTTTTATTGGTCAGGGTATTTCGGTATACGAACGCTTCGTCGTCGATATTATTGACGATGTAATCCAGATCACCATCGCCATCGAAATCGGCGTAAGCAGCTCCATTCGCGAAATTTGGCTCACTCAATCCCCAAAGGTCGGTTACGTTCTCAAAAGCCGGACCGCCAGAATTACCCCGGTTTCGGTACGCATAGTCGCTAACTTTCACTCTGGGTATTTTTTCGGTCAATTCCTTGCGAAGTCCATCGTTCAGGTACGTATTGACGGAGCTGTAATAATTCGTAAAATCGCGGTCGGTTACGTCGCGGGGGAAACCGTTGGTAATTAGTAAATCCCGGTAGCCATCGTGGTCAAAATCAGCCAGCAGTGGTGCCCAGCTCCATTCGGTTTCGGCTACCCCCGACAACATACTGATTTCACTAAAAATAGGCATGCCTACGTGCGATGTATCAATAGGTCGTACGCCCTGATTCAGTTGCAAAGTATTACGGGCATACTGATGCTCATAGCCTAGTCTGTCCCACTCCTGATAGGCATAGTAGCTGCTGGGGCCCATCAGACTCTTTTTACGCAGGTTGTCTTCGGGTAACATATCGACAGCTATAATGTCGGCTAAGCCATCGCCATTAATGTCGGCCACATCATTTCCCATTGCCGATGAGCTGGTATGCTTGAACGACTCGTGTGCGCGATTGGTGAATGTGCCATTGTGGTTATTGATGTACAATACATCATTCGTCGCGAAATCGTTGGTTACGTAAATGTCTTTCCAGCCATCCCGATTGATATCGCAAATGTTCATACCGAGTCCATAGCCTTCAGCCAGAACGCCAGCTTGTTTGGTCACATCCGTAAAGAATGCATGACCTCGTTTTGGGTCGAAATCGTTCCGATACAGGCGGTCGGTGTTAACGGAAGTGCCATCGTCTACCCGCGTACGCAGGTTGTTCGGGTTTTTTGGGTCGGCAATCTGATCAACGAGTACGAACAGGTCTAAGTCGCCATCGTTATCGTAGTCGAAAAAGGCAGAGTGCGTTGTAAAGGTTGTATCGGCAACGCCGTAATCGACGGCCATTTCCCGGAATTTAGGTGAACCATCTGCATCATTTCCCTGATTGACGTACAACAAGTTAGCGCGCTGTACCCCCTTTTTCTTAAGGGTAGTGGATATGTAAACATCCAGCTTGCCATCGGCATTGATATCAACAACCGATACGCCCGAACACCAGCGGCCACCACCATCAACCCCCGCCGACTGAGTAGCGTCTTTAAAGTGCAGTTTGCTATCGGGTGATTCCGTCTCGTTAATGTAGAGTTTGTTCGAAACCTGATTTCCGGCGAAAAACACATCTGGTTTTTGATCACCATTGAAATCGCCAACACCAACGCCACCACCATTGTAGATGTACTGGTAATTAAGAATGTTGAGCGTATCACTATCGGTAATCGTATTGGCGAAGGTTATACCCGTTTCAGAAGAATCGAGCCGCTCAAAGAGGGGTTTTTCACGGCATGAAGTAAGTATACACAAGCATGCGATGGGCAACAGCCATGCGCTATTTCGAGAGGTTGGTTTCATGAAAAGGAATGTGCCGTTTTACGGTGGCAGAATAACCAGATTATCTTGCAATTTACCGATAAAAATACACCTCAGATGCAAATCGGGGCATTTTTGTCGGTTTTAAACTACGAATTAATCTTGGCCGGTTTATTCCTGCGATTTCGGAAGCGTACCAGCGCTGGCTGAAACGTATCGCGTTCGATGAAAATGATCAGCATAAGGAAGAGGCCGAATAAAGCCATGTGGACAGGCACAGCCACCCAGAGGTTCGAAATTGGAAAGTGCCAGGATGCGTAAATCAATAAGCCTGCGCCAAGTAAATACCCGATTGCCGAGCCAACATGATAAGGCACCGGATAATACTTTTCGCCCAATAGGTAGCAGATCAGCATCATAACGAAGCTGGATACGGAGAACGCGACAGCGCAACCCATATACCCAATAAGGGGAATAAGCACTAAGTTAAGACCAATTGTTACAGCAGTTCCAATAACGGTAATGAGCGTGCCGTAGCTCGTTTTGTCGCTCAGTTTAAACCAGAACGAAATGTTGTAATAAACGCCCAGCAGCAGATTACCCAACAAAAGTAGCGGCACGACATTGAGGCCAACCCGATATTCTTTTGACCGCAAAAACAACTGGCCAAGTAAATCAAGATTCAGGCTGACACCAACCCAGATCAGTACACAAACGATGATAAACCACTTCGTGACATTAGCCAATAAAGTCGGTGCGTTTTTGTCTTCTGCCTGCGAGAAAAAGAATGGATCAGCGGCAAACTTGAACGATTGAATTGCCAGCGCCATAAAAACGGATAGTTTCAGGCAGTTCCCATAAATACCTAACACGGCTTCTGATGATAAACCAGGATAAAAGCCTGGTGGAAGTAGATGGCGTAAGAATAATCGGTCGGTCAGTAAATTCAGCACGCTTGCCAGATTGGTGAGCATAATCGGGAAGGCATAAGCCAACAGTGCCCAGCTTTGTGCTTTATCAAACTGGAATCGGAATCCAGTAAATGCTTTTCGGATAATAATAAAGTAAAGAGCGTTGCCGATTAAATTCGCCAGAAAGGTATAGCCAGGACCAATCTTGGGGTTGTAGATTAAATCGGCTATTGGTTGTAATGAGGTGAGGTATTTACCTTCATAAATGTCTTTGGCGAAAATCAGGAAGAAAATATTTAGCGCAACCACAATAACGATGTTCGTAATTTTTGCACCAACAAACTCGCGAGCCCGGTTCTCGACCCGCAGTCGAGCAAAGGGAATCGCCACAATGGCATCAATGGCCACCAGTAACGCCGACCATTGCACAAATCGCTCCTGGCCAGGGTAGTGTAGCCAATTTGTGATGGGCGTGGCCAGGCTGTACAGAAGCAGCGAAGACACTACACTTATACAGGCAACAATACTCAATGACTGGTTAAAAATGCGGTTTTTCTCTTCGATAGGCTGATTTTTAGAACGGGCAATAAATCGAAAAAAAGCCGTTTCCAGACCAAGCGTGTACACAACGAGCAGTACCCCAATCCAGCCATACAGCTCGACATTGGATGCCATAGCCGATGGTTTTTGGAAGGCGTAGGTTTGAATCGGGACGAGTGCGTAATTAAGTAATCGCCCCAGAATCGTACTAATACCGTAAAGCGCTGTATCGCTCGCTAATTTTTTAAACGTACTCATCGATAAAAGAATGTCTGGCCAAGGTTGGCCTGCCGTGTTCGGGCAGACAAAGTTAAGACCTTTGGTTATCTTTGCACTTCAAGTCGAAACAGGCTACCGGCTGTTTCGCATAACTTGTACCTATTCTACTGAAACAGCCGGAGCCTGTTTCGGCCAAGTCCATGTCTCTCAAAATCTCCTCTGCGCTGATTTCCGTTTTTTATAAAGACGGTCTAGAGCCTTTAGTCCGTTTATTAAACGAACAGAACGTCAAACTTTATTCGACGGGTGGTACCCAGGCATTTATCGAGCAACTCGGTATTCCGGTTACGGCCGTTGAAGACCTGACTGGCTACCCGTCTATTTTTGGCGGGCGCGTAAAAACCTTGCACCCAGCCGTTATGGGTGGTCTTTTGTATCGGCGCGACGTTGCTGAAGACGTTGCCCAGGCTGAGCACCACCAAATTCCGCCCATTGATTTGGCCATCGTGGATTTGTACCCGTTCGAAGAGACCGTTGCCTCCGGCGCATCGGATGAAGACATCATTGAGAAAATCGATATCGGTGGAATCTCGCTTATTCGGGCGGCTGCCAAGAATTATAATGATGTCCTAATCGTATCGTCGCGTAGTCAGTATGGTGATGTTGTCGATCTGTTAACCCAGAAAAATGGTGCTACTGATCTGAGCGACCGCCGAGAGTATGCCGGAAAAGCATTCGCCACGACCTCGCATTACGATACGGCTATCCAGTCTTATTTTGCCGGGACAACAAAACGTGCGGGTACAACCGGGCCTATTTACGATTTTAAAGCGCTGCCAGCCAATCACCTCCGTTATGGTGAAAATCCGCACCAGCAGGCAACATTCTACGGCGACCTGGAAGCCATGTTCGACAAGTTACATGGCAAAGAACTATCCTACAATAATCTGGTAGATGTTGATGCCTGTGTAAGCCTGATCGATGAATTTGCACAGGACGAAGCGAAGGCGTTTGCCATCATCAAACATACCAACGCTTGTGGTATTGCAACGGCTCCAACCAGCAAGCAAGCTTATTTGAGCGCGCTGGCCTGCGACCCAGTTTCCGCTTTTGGGGGTGTGGTTATTACCAATGCGCCGGTCGATCTGGAAACCGCTGAAGAACTGAACAAGCTCTTCATGGAAATTCTGATCGCTCCCGATTACACGACCGAGGCACTGAGCCTACTCAAGTCTAAAAAGAATCGTATTCTGCTCAAACGGAATGCGGTTGCGCTGCCAACGGTTATGTTCAAAACGATTTTGAACGGCGTATTAGAGCAGGACAAAGACAATCAGACCGAGATAACCAGTCAGTTTAAAGTTGTTACGGAGAAAGCGCCAACGGATAGCGAAAATCGGGCGCTGGAGTTTGCCTTGAAAGTCTGTAAACACACAAAATCAAATACGATTGTGCTGGCGAAAGAAGGTCAATTGCTGGCCAGCGGTGTTGGACAAACGTCTCGTGTCGATGCGTTACGGCAAGCCATTGAAAAAGCGCACTCGTTTGGTTTTGATCTGAACGGGTCAGTGATGGCATCCGATGCATTCTTCCCATTCCCCGACTGCGTTGAAATTGCGGGTCAGGCTGGCATTACAGCCGTAGTACAACCCGGCGGCTCTATCCGCGATCAGGACTCGATCGATTACTGCAATCAGCACGGCCTGGCTATGGTCACGACGGGGGTGAGACATTTTAAACATTAATCCAAACCGGGATTTTAACAAGATTTAAAGGATTTATATGATTATCCGCTATTACTTTATCAATCGTGTAAATCCTTTAAATCTTGTTAAAATCCCGGTTCAGAAATTATGCGGCTACTCTACACAATCTGGTGCGCTATTTATTTTGTGGCATTGTATATCGTGCTCTTTCCGTTCCAGTTTGTGTTTTTGCAGCGCGAGGCATGGAAGCCTATTGCCCATAAGATCAACTACATCTGGGGGATGTTGTTTTTTATCGGGATTGGTATTCGGGTACGAGTTGATCGGCGATTCAAGCCTGATCCGAAGCAGACGTATGTTTTTTGTGCGAACCATTTTTCGTACCTGGATATAGCCGCAATGGGCGTAATTGTGAAAAACTACTACGCTTTCGTTGGGAAAAGCGATGTGAAGCATATTCCCTTGCTGGGGTATATGTTTGCGAAGTTGCACGTTCAGGTAGATCGCAGCCAGCCGAATAGTCGGGCGTATTCGTTAGCAAAATCGATTCGGACGTTGGCATCGGGAAGAAGCATTATGATTTTCCCGGAAGGAGGAATTCGTGCTCCCGAACCGCCCCAGATGGTGCCCTTTAAAGATGGTGCGTTTACGATGGCGATTCAGCAGCAGGTGCCTATTGTGCCTGTTTCGTTGTTGAATAACTATCAGATTCTGCCCGACAAAAGTCCCGTTCGCTTTCATTGGCATCCCTTGCGAGCCGTCATTCATCCACCCATTGACACAACGGGCATGACGCAGGATGATGTAGAACGATTAAAAGAAGAAACGTATAAAATTATAAACGATGAGTTGATGAAGGGAAAGAAAGTAGCTGCATGACCTCGGCGCTCACTCAATCACTCAATCACTCAATCACTCATTGACCATGAAAGTCGATCACGAAACGCTTCAAAAAATTGCTCATCTGGCCCGGCTCGAAGTTCGGCCCGAAGAAGAAGCCGACCTGCTCAACAGCCTGAACGGTGTATTAACCTGGATGGAGCAACTCAACGAAATCGATACAACAGGCGTTGAGCCATTAACGCATATCTCCGCTGAAACCAATGTATTACGGGAAGATGTGGTAGGCAATCACTTATCTCGCGAAAAGGCGCTGGCCAACGCTCCTCAGCACGACGAGCAGTTTTTTGAAGTGCCCAAAGTGTTGGAATAAAAGGGATAATCAAGGATTAACATCGGCAGGGCCAACCATACGCAGGCCAATAATGCCGATGGTAATCACCAAAATAAAGAATAACTCGCTCCACGACCAGCTTATCTTCAGCCAGACAATGTCGGCCGCTTTAATAAATACCAGCGATACCGCCATCCAGACCGCAAAAGCGGTTGTTGTGGATATCGTGCGCATAGCAGCTGCCAGCATCAGCGTATTAACAATCCCAAAAACAACATAGGCCAGCCACGGAAGCAGGACGGGTAGGCCTCCATCGAGCCGATAGAACGTGGCCCAGCGAAGGGATTTCAGGTCGTCCCAGCTTATGTATTTGAGTGAGTATGTCCAGGCCATTTCGCAGGCTGCTGCCCCGAAAAGATATAGCCACGAGAGAATATTTTGCTTTATCACGGCTCTTTCTGAAAAGGCGAAGAAACGAGTATCCATTCCTGAATCCAACCGTTCCTGGTTAACAAATTGTGTCTATTTTACCATAACTGTTAAGAGCACATTTTGTCTAGAAACCCAATCGACAGCTAAACTATAAGAATGCAGCTAACGCTAATTGGGCTGATTTACACGGATTTTGTCTGCGTAAATCAGCCCAATTAGCGTTAGCTGCATTTTAGATTATGCCAGAATTGGTTTGACAACCTTTCCGGCCACATCGGTTAGTCGGAACGGTCGACCCTGAAACTGGTAGGTAAGTTTGGTATGATCGAAACCTAGCAGGTGCAGAATCGTGGCTTGCAGGTCGTGAATATGTACTTTATCTTTCACACCATAGTAGCCAATATCGTCGGTTTCGCCGTACGAAAAGCCTTTTTTGACGCCACCGCCCGCCATCCAGACAGTAAACGCATCGAGATGATGATCGCGACCCATGAACGGTAAAGTTTGCCCATCGCGGTTTTCCTGCATGGGCGTCCGGCCAAATTCGCCCCCCCAAACAACGAGTGTATCGTCCAGCAAACCACGTTGTTTGAGATCGTTAAGTAAAGCGGCCACAGCCTGATCTGATTCCTTACATTTTGCGTGCAGACCAATGTCAATCGACCCGTCGGCGCTGGTACCGTGGGTATCCCAACCCCAATCGAAAAGTTGTACAAACCGAACCCCTCGCTCAACCAACCGACGTGCTAGCAGGCAGTTTCGGGCAAATGAGCCTTTATTGGGATCGACTCCGTAGCTATCCATAATATACTGGGGCTCGCTCTTGATATCCATCGCATCGGGAACGGACATCTGCATCCGAAACGCTAGTTCGTATTGAGCAATACGGGTCAGAATTTCGGGGTCTTTAACATCGTCGTATTGTTGTTGATTGATCTGACTAATTGCGTCGATGGTTTGCTTTCGAATGTTGCGGTTCATGCCGGATGGATCGGATGCATAAAGAACAGGATCGCCATCAGTTCGACATTGGACGCCCTGGTAAACCGTTGGTAGAAAGCCACTTCCCCAGACCGATTTTCCTGCGTCGGGTTGTTTTCCGCCCGACGCCAGCACGATATAACCCGGTAAGTTGTCGTTTTCAGTGCCAAGCCCATACGTTACCCATGAGCCCATACTCGGACGGCCCAGCCGCGCACTACCCGTATGCATCAGCAATTGAGCAGGTGCGTGATTGAACTGGTCGGTGTGCATGGCCTTCAGGAATGTTATATCATCAACAGCACCCTGCAAATGGGGTAAATAATTGGACACCCACGCACCTGATTGTCCGTGTTGTGCAAATTTTCCCTGTGGTCCCAGCATTTTAGGAACTCCCCGAATGAACGCAAACTTTTTACCTTCGAGCAGAGCCTGTGGACAATCTTTGCCATTGTACTTTGCCAGTTCGGGTTTATAATCGAACAGCTCCAACTGGCTGGGAGAACCCGCCATATGGATATAAATAACCCGCTTGGCTTTGGGCACGAACTGCGATGGGTGAGGGGACGTCGGTTCTCCAGAGGGTAGCGCGCTCCCAACGGTATTATCTTGTGGAGTGCTTTTTCCGAAGAACCCACAACTACTAAGCACAGAACTAAGCGCCATAGCGCCCAGCCCGGTTGAACAAGTGTGCAGAAAGTGCCGCCGTGTTTCGCGTTCGGCAGCCGCCTGTTGAAGTTCGTGAAGGAGTTTGTTCATGGTGTTAAATCATTCTTTCGTAATCACCTCATCCAGATTTAGCATCGTATTCGCTGTCACTGTCAGCGCTGCCAGCTGGGGGGAAACCTTCTTACAATCGAAGCCAGGGTGATCGAGCAAATTTTCGGCTTCGCCGGGCTTCTGACGGTAATATTGTTCCGTACTTCGATAGAGTTGAGCCAGTACCGCTAGTTTTTTAGGGGCTAAATCACGAAGCATAACCTGCCGGAAACCCGCCTGAATCTGTTGCTCTGGTGATGAGCCGTGCGTACGCATATATTCCCCCAAGTTCTGCGCGGCCTCTACATAAACTGGGTCGTTGAGCGTTACCAAAGCTTGCAAAGGTGTGTTGGTTCGGAGACGACGCAACTGACAAAATTCCCGGCTGGGGCTATCAAACGTTACCATTGAGGGGTAAGGTGCCGTTCGTTTCCAGTAGGTGTACAGGGCGCGCCGGTGGAGGTCTTCACCCGTGCTTTGTTTCCAGGTTTCACCATCATAAGGCGATTGCCAGATGCCATCGGGTTGCATGGGCATTACACTGGGACCGTACATTTTGTGGCTCAATAAACCGCTAACGGCTAACGCCTGATCATGCACCGCTTCGGACGACAATCGAACACGTGGTCCGCGAGCCAGCAATTTGTTAAACGGATCTTTTGCCAGCATTTCGGGAGAAGCGTTGGATTGTTGCCGATAGGTTGCTGACATGACCATCTTTTTTAGCAACTTTTTGACACTCCATTGGTCCGTTTCCATAAATTCGGTAGCCAGATAATCGAGTAATTCGCGGTGGGTGGGTGGAATGCCCTGGGTTCCCATGTCTTCAACCGTTTCGACAATACCCGTACCGAATAGCTGTTCCCAGAAGCGGTTTACAGCCACGCGAGCCGTTAGCGGATGCTCCCGACTAACCATCCATTGGGCCATGCCCAGTCGATTTTTAGGGAGTTTGGGGTCCATCGCCGGAAATGACTTCGGCACGTCGGGCGTAACTCGTTTGCCTTTCACCATCCAGTTACCTCGGTCAAAAACGTGGGTTTCTCTGGCGAGGTCGCCGGAGCCATCCAGCATGATGGGCGTTTGCTCGACATCGGTATTCAATAGATCGAGCAATAATTTATCTTTTTCGCCAACGGCGCTCTGTGGTTGTCCTGGCAGAATAGGCGTAAACGCAACCCATTTGATCTGTACCCAATCTTTCGGTTTTTCCGGGCTATCCAGCGATAGATACAAGCTATGCCGCCCCTGAATTTTGGGCAATGGAATCATCTGAACCGTATCCTTACCTGGTTTAGGCGTTGGAATTTTTGCCAAAATTGGCCCATCCAGCTTATCCTGGTGGATTGTCACGGTGGCGTTGGTTGCCTTGGTACCCCATTTTAGGAGCAAGCGCGGGCGACCTGTTAACGTTACATTTTTAATCCGGCATGAACCTTTGTCCTGAAAGCCAAAGTATTTGGCATCGAGCAGGGAAGCATTGACATATTGGTCAAAATCGTGGGAATTGATTTTAGGCTCAACGGTGCGGAGCAGGTGCGTGACTTGTTCAATACTCGCCTGTGCCTGTATCGAATTTGGAATGCTGGCTGCAATGAACTTCTGTAAACCAACGAGTTTGAGTGAATCTTCGGTCTTGTAGAATCGGAGTGTGGGCGTATCACTTGTTACGTCCTCGTCGCGGGAGTTGTTGAAAAAGGCCAGGAATTTGTAGTATTCGTCGTGGGTAAATGGGTCGTAAGGATGACTATGACATTGAATACAGGCGAAGGTGGTTCCATTAAATACGTCCCAGGTTGTGTTGACCCGGTCGAGCACAGCCGCAGTTCGGAATTCTTCATCCTGCGTGCCGCCTTCATCGTTGGTCATCGTATTTCGATGAAAACCTGTGGCAATGAGCTGATCGTCAGTTGGCGACGGCAATAAATCACCTGCCAGCTGCTCAACCGTAAACTTGTCGAAAGGTTTATCCTGATTAAAAGCCTTGATGAGCCAATCCCGGTATCGCCAGATTTTACGGCCCGGATCGCGCTCATAGCCTTTGGTGTCGGCGTAACGGGCCAGGTCGAGCCACATGCCCGTCCAGCGCTCGCCATAAGCAGGGGATTTTAGTAGCCGATCAACTACTTTTTCATAAGCCTCTGGTGATTTATCGGCTACGAAATCGGCGACTTCTTTTTCTGTTGGCGGTAACCCGATAAGATCAAGCGAAACCCGCCGAATCAAAGTAGCCCGGTCGGCTTCGGGCGAAGGTGTTAACTGATCCTGCTTTAGTTTATCCAGAATGAAGTTATCAATCTCATTCTTAGCCCAATCCGTTTCGGCATTATTGGTTATTCCCAGACGGCTCAGCAATGTACCAATTGTGGGAACGTCGGGCTTTTCTACCGACTGATAAGCCCAGTGGTCGCCCCATTCAGCTCCCTGATCAATCCATTTTCGCAGAAGGTCAATTTCGTCGGGTTTCAGGGCTGGGTGGTCAAGAGGCATGCGCTCGTCGGGGTCGGTTAGTGTGAGTCGACGGATCATTTCACTGGCATCGGCATCGCCAGGTATAATGGCGGGTTTGCCCGATTTGGCAGGGGCAAGGGCTTCTTGTTTAAACAGGAGCGAAAAGCCACCTGCTTTTTTCACACCTCCGTGACAGGCGATGCAATTTTTATTGAGTAAGGGCTTGATTTGGGTATTGTAGTCCACCCGTTTCTCGAAAATGCCAAGAAACGACGAGAGCAGTAAGGCGACTGCCACCCCTGCCGTACCAACAAGTATCCACTGAGTTTTCATATAACCAATGCAGGTACATATCACCTGCTACTAAAAGCAGACGAACTCGTTTTTGTACTAGTGCTTTGGCAAAATAGATTCTAGGGGACTCTATCGATTCTCGGGGCCGCCCGCGCGTTGGTCCTATTGTGATGATAATCAAAAATGATAGAATCCAAAGAATCTATAGAAACTAAATTGGCCGAGTACTAGTCAACTCACTGATGAATGTAATTTTAACGAAGATAAAGCCTAAATTATTCAGGTTGAGGGTCTAATGCGTATTCGTTTATCGGACACGAACATCTATCTGGGCGGTATCGTCTTCGCCATTGGTGGTTCCGTTATTGGGCGTGGAGTCTGGATCTGAAACACTCGCGGCTGTTAGCTGGGCGCTGCATATGCCATACCCTACAGCCGTTGCTTTTGCTCGAAATACGAGTGTAAAACTATTGCCAGCTGCCAGACTACTAATGCCACCAACAGGATTGCCGCCTGATAGCCCAAAATCATCACCCGAAACGAAGGTTTGACCAGCGGGTAAATAAGCCGTTACGCTCAACCCTGTTGCGGTTAAACCACCCTGATTACTGATTGTCAACGAATAACTAATTACGTCATTCATTTGAGGGGTGCGGTTGTTAACGGTTAGACTAATGCTCACGTCGGCTTTGGCGGGGTCGGGAGTAGGCTGGTTTCCAATGACGCTGGGCAACGGAACCTGATTTGGATTGGGGGAGGTGAACACGCTACCTCCATCCTGACGAGTTCGGAAGTCTAGCTGAGCCATATCATCCTGGCCATCGCCTGTGCCCGAGTTCGGTTGGCTATCTGGGTCGACCGACGTCGCCTGGGCAATTTCGGCCGCGTTTTGGTACGTCCCAAGGGCCGTTGGTTGGGCAATAAAACTGAGCGACTGAGTCGTGCCTGCAGAAAGATTTATGGGCGAACTAGTCAATACGGCATTGCTCGAAGAAAAATCAGTAGACGATATAAAGGCCAGATTCGCTGGTAGTCGATTTCGTACAACGATACCTGTTGCCTGATCGGGACCATCGTTACGAACGAACAGGCTAATCGTAACAGGGCTATTCAGATCGGGGACTCGATTCGTAACCGCCATAGCTAAACTTACATCTGCCTGGGGTTGTGGCGGTGTGGTTGTAATCTGAAATAAATTGGAGGGTACAGCAGGCATGGCTGGTGATGTGGAGACTACCCGAATCTGGAAATGACCACTTTGCAAATCACTCGGCAAGGTTACTTGAATCGGACTTGTGGCGCCACTACCCAGTACGCTTTTATATTGTCCTAGTGAATCAAGTAGCTGCACCTGCCACTGATTTCCCGAATCGAATGTGCCCAGCGTTGTGAAGGTGACGGTTAGCGAAGCCCCAGGCGTTACATAACTTGCCAGATTTCCCGTAACGGCAAATTGAGTGGGAGTGATCGGTTGTGCATTCTGGAAAAAGGCATTGTCGAGGCTGTTGTTCCAGTTGCGGGCAAACCGCGAGAGCCCCATGTCTTGCGGAATTGTGTTCGGATTTAAATAGTATTGCGGATGCGGAGATGGGCGACTAATGTTACGAAAGTGTACATCAGTAGTTCCCGCATTTCGCAACTGAATGGTGTCGTTGTAAGGTCCCTGGAACACGTTTAACCCTGCCGTATTAATAACTTCCTGCTGCTTTGCAATTACATCGGGTCGTGTTGTACTGCCATCGAACGAAACGCGTGCCACTACCCAGGAGAGATTTTTACCGCCGAAATCTTGTCGTGATTTCTGGATAACGGTCTTTAAGTTAGTGACATAATTTGGGATACTACCCGTTGTGTTATCGCCATATTCAGCCTCTCCCTGATGCCAGAGCACAGTTCGAGCACCCGAGATCGACAGATAATACTGCATCACGTTCTTAAGATTGGTGTACGGCTGTAGATTTGGCCAATTTCCTGCACTACAATTGTAACGGTTACAAGTTGGGATACCGTTGGCCGTACTAGCCCAGTTATCGACTGTTGAGCCATCCCAGCCCGTTACGTAGAAGGTTACAGGTACATTATATCGATTGACAATGTAATCACCTAACTCGCCCCAGCCCCACGAGCTTTCGGCCATCGGAAAGACGCGCTTTGTAGCTGTTAATGCTTTGTAAACAGGTACGGGCGAAGGATCACCAGAAGAGACAAGGGCTTGCCCATTAGGCGGGTAGTAATGATTAATGGAATCAATTGCATTGACACGATCGGTATTGGTGCCCAGGTCATTGTCGCCGATGCCCAGGCCACGTGCATTTGATTGACCCGCTGTAACAAAAACTTCACCAATGCCAACGGGTTGAACTGTCGCTTGCGCGGTTACTAGGTTGTTTACAATCGTACGAACAGTCAGTACATACCAACCGCCAGTCCCCGTTATATACCCCAGAAAAATGTTGTTGGTTGGATTGGTTTGTACGGTTTGCCAGGCGGTAGCGGTTCCCTGTCCGGCTGCTACAGGCGTTAGTTGAGCTTCTACCCGATCAACAGCTGCCGTAAGTCGTCCAGATAGATACATTCGTCCAGTGCCGTCTGTTCCCCGTTGTACAACAAGACGTGCCATTGGGTGTGAAATCTGGAGTTGCGCTGCCGCAACGAAGGGCCAGATGACGAACAGAAAAACCCATTTTGAAAATGTGGACATGAAGCAGCAGGTACGTTTACTGCTGCGAAATTACGCGAAAGTTAGCTTGTAGCCTAAACGTACTTTTTTGTCCGTTAGCCCTTTATAGTTAAGGGCTAACGGACGCTTGAATCGCTTACACTTTGCCTTTCAAATAGTCAGCGGTATAATTCCCGTTGGCGAGCTTTACCATTTCTTCGGGTGTGCCCGTGAAGGTTACGTAACCACCCGTTTCACCACCTTCGGGGCCAAGGTCAATAATATGGTCGGCATTTTTGATGATTTCCATATTGTGCTCGATAATGATCACCGAATCGCCCTGATCGACGAGCGCGTTGATGGCCGCCAGCAGTTTCCGAATGTCGTGGAAATGCAGACCGGTCGTTGGCTCATCAAAGATGAACAATGTACCGCCTTTGTTTGGATTGCCTTTACCCAGGAAGGACGCCAGCTTCACTCGCTGAGCCTCACCACCCGAGAGCGTGTTGGCCGATTGACCAAGCCCAATATAGCCAAGCCCGACATCCTGTAATGGTTTGAGTTTGTCGGCCATCTTGGGCTCGAACTCCCGGAAGAAATCAATGGCTTCGTCGACCGTCATGTCCAGAATATCGGAGACATTCTTGTCGTGTAGCATCACTTCCAGTACTTCCTGTTTGAAGCGTTTCCCTCCACAACCTTCACATTTAAGGTAAATATCGGCCATAAACTGCATCTCGATCTTCACCTCGCCTTCGCCCTGGCAAACCTCGCACCGACCTCCGTCTACGTTGAACGAGAAGTGGCTGGGTTTATAAGCCCGAGATTTCGATAAGGGTTGATCGGCCATGACCTGACGCAGATAGTCATAGGCTTTGATGTAAGTAACCGGATTGGAGCGACTCGATTTGCCAATCGGATTCTGGTCGATCATTTCAATGGCTGAAATACGGTCGAGCGAACCCGTTAGCGAATCGTACTTACCGGCTTCTTCGGCCGCATCCCCTTTTTGACGCATTAACGCTGGGTACAACACTTTCCGAATCAGGGTACTCTTTCCCGAACCCGACACACCTGTTACAACAGTCAGCGTATTCAACGGGAAGCGTACGTCGACATCTTTAAGGTTGTTTTCCCGTGCGCCCTTCAATTCAATAAAATTCGCCGATTTGCGACGGAAAGACGGCACTGGCACCGTTTCACGCCCTGTCAGGAAGTCAAGCGTGTGGGATGGCAAGGTGCTCGGTGCGAGGAGCGCGGAGGTAGCGTCAGAGCCTGTGCTTTGTGCTCCGTGCTCCGCGCTCCCTGCAATTTCTTCCCACGTTCCCTGAAAGACCAGATGGCCACCCAGCGAACCCGCATCGGGGCCAATGTCGATGAGCTGATCGGCGGCTCGCATGACTTCTTCTTCGTGTTCGACTACGATCACCGTATTGCCCATGTCGCGAAGGGATTCCAGAACACTGACAAGGCGTTTGGTATCGCGCGGGTGCAGACCTATGCTTGGTTCATCCAAAATATACATGGAGCCAACCAAGGCAGAGCCTAATGAGGTAGCCAGCTTAATGCGCTGATATTCACCGCCCGATAAAGTATTTGTCAAACGGTTAAGCGTCAAATAGCCTAACCCAACCCGCTCCATATAGTCTAAGCGATTCCGAATCTCAATCAATATCCGATTGGCAACCTGTTGTTGCATCTGCGGTAACTCAAGATCACGGAAAAAAGCGGTTGCCTGGGTAAGTGGCATCAACACCAGATCGGTAATGGATTTGCCGCCTATTTTTACATAGCTGGCATCCTTACGTAAACGCGATCCCCGGCATTCCGGACAGGTCGTTTTTCCCCGATAGCGGGATAGCATCACCCGATACTGGACTTTGAATGTCTGGCTTTCAACATAGTCGAAAAACGAGTTCAGGCCCTCGAAATAGGTATTACCCGTCCAGAGTAACTCCTGTTCAGCAGACGTTAAGTCTTTATAAGGACGGTGGATCGGGAAGTCGAAACGGATGCCATTTTTGAGAAGCGGCTTCAAAAACTCCTCGCTCATTTTCTCACTACGCCAGGGCGCAATGGCTCCTTCGAAAACGGACAGATTCTTGTCTGGAATAACTAAATCGGGATCAATGCCCAGCACTTTGCCAAACCCATCGCAGCGTCGGCAGGCACCGTAAGGATTGTTGAACGTAAACAGATTGACACTAGGTTCTTCAAAGACAATGCCATCCAGTTCAAACTTATCGGAAAAAATTCGCGACTCCTCCGTAGCGCCGGACCGTCCAACAATAGCGACCCGACAACTGCCCTCGCCTTCATTAAAGGCCGTCTGTACAGAATCTGAGAATCGGTATTGATTATCTTCATCAGGCTGCCCATTCTCATCGTAAAGCACGGTACCCCGGTCGACAAGAATTTCTAGTGAAGAGTTAGGAGTGAAGAGTGGAGAATAAGGATTAGAGGGATATTCTTCACTCTTCACTCCTAACTCTTCATTACTTAAAACGTCTTCAATCTGAAGGACGCTTCCGTCGGCTACAATTCGGGTGTAGCCTTTTTGAAGCAATATATTTAGCTCGTAGGCTAACGTCCGTCCTTCACGAACCCGCAAGGGCGCCATGATCATGACCCGCTGTCCGGCTTCGTAACCATACATATAATTAACGACATCCGTAACGGTATCTTTACGAACTTCGTGGCCTGAAATAGGCGAATAGGTAATGCCCGCTCTCCCAAAAAGTAATTTCAGGTAATCGTAGATTTCGGTAGATGTGCCTACAGTAGAGCGCGGATTACGGGTCGAAACTTTTTGCTCAATGGCAATGGCCGGAGAAACCCCTTTAATGTATTCAACTTCAGGCTTTTCCATCCGGCCTAAAAACTGCCGGGCATAACTGCTCAAACTTTCGACATACATCCGTTGTCCTTCGGCAAACAGCGTATCGAATGCCAAAGAAGACTTTCCCGAACCCGATAGACCGGTCAGAACAACTAATTTGTTACGGGGTATGGCTACATCAATTCCTTTTAGATTATGTACTTTCGCCCCTTTAATGATGATAAACTGCTTGGGATCAAGATTGTCTACAGAACGTATGGGCTCTCCGGTATGATTCCGAAATTCGGTTTCCGTGGTCTGGGTCATTCGGTGTTAATGAGGATAAACTCTATCTAGATTTTAACGGATTATTTCGAAATATGGTTTCTCCTGATTGCTTTTCTTACCCGACAAATGCAACGTTATTAGGTTCTTGTGGGTCCTCTACTAGCTAACGAAACAAATGATTTTTGCAGAAGAAGACATGATTCGGTTGAGCGTCGCGCTGGTCATTGGTGGACTGATTGGCATTGAACGCGAATATCATGGCAAAGCCGCTGGGTTTCGCACCATGATTATGATCTGCGTTGGCTCGGCCTTGTTCACGATGGTTTCGGGACGGATTGGCGGCTCTGGCGATCGGATTGCTGCTAATATTGTGAATGGGATTGGCTTCCTGGGGGCTGGCATCATCTTTCGGGAAGACAGTCGCGTAAAAGGGCTGACAACGGCTGCAACGGTTTGGGCCGTATCTGCGTTAGGTATGTGCGTAGGCGCAGGACACTACGATATTGCCATTGTGGGGTTCGTGTTTATTTTGGGTTCGTTGCTGCTGTTGGTTGGTTTTGCCAACCGGATACAGAAGTTGAACCAAACGCGGGATTATAAAATTGTAACGGCATTCCACAACAAGACGTTGAACCAATACGAAGCGTTCTTTGAGGAGTGTGGGCTCCATCCAATACGAAATCAACAGCAGCGTATTGGAACCGAAATAATTGGACACTGGCGTGTTGATGGTTCCGAAAAAAATCATGAAAAATGCATTAATCGTTTGCTGAATGACCCTGAAGTAAAAGAATTTACGTTCTAATTTCGTTACTTAGTATAAGTTTTTATTTTGTACAAAACCAACATGAATCATATTCAAAAGTTACTGTTTATTGCGGCTTTGTTGAGTAGCAGTCTGGCGTTCGGGCAACTTACCGAAGACCCCGATGATCGTCGGGACCAGGGCCGTGACCCACTAAAAACACAAACACCCGAAGGGCGCCCATTGCCATTTGGTCAACGACTCCGGTTTGGGGGCGGGATTAATGGATTTCAATTCGGTAATCCATTTAGCATAGGCGTTGCGCCTGTTGTGGCCTATCAGGCTACCGAGCATTTAATTGTTGGCGTTAGTGCTACGTATACATATACACGCTATAAGCCAGGTTACATATATGCCAATCAGGGAGTTACCATCAATCAGTATGGCGGAAGAGGGTTCCTGATGTATGAGTTTATTCCAAGCATACTACCCAACCTGTACCTGCATGGTGAGTTACAAAGTACCACGTATCAGAGCAAAACAGATCAGGTGGCGGGTGCTTATACCGGTACCGTTACAGCTCCACTCGTAGGGGTTACCTATATGCAGCCTATCTCCCGACGATTTGGGGTTAACCTGACGGCTTTATATAATTTAAACTATAAGCCAAGCGATCCGATCTCCTATCAGGTGTATGGAGGTACGCCATTTGTGCTCCGGCTATCGTTCTTTTAGTCATTCGCGAAGGAAGTACAGAAAGGGGACAGAGAGACATAGCCGCTCTCTGTCCCCTTTTCGCATTCTGGTCCTTTTCGCTAACTTTGGCCTGACTTATTGTATGCGATATGCTCTTCAGTTCGGCAATTTTTTTGTTTTTATTTCTCCCTTCCTTCCTGATTATCTATTACTTACTGCCCCGCTACTGGTTAGGTATACGCTGGACGAATGCTTTTTTATTCGGCGCTAGTTTACTGTTTTATGCATGGGGCGAAGGGCAGGTTGTGCTGGTATTGTTGTTGTCGGTGTGCATTAATTTTCTGGCTGGATGGCTTGTTGAAAAAGGACAACGACGGACGGGTGTTCTGCTATCGTTAATTGGTAGTTTATCGTTACTGTTTTATTATAAATACGCCAATTTCCTGGTTAATTTACTACATGGGTTGGCCGAAAATTTGGCCCTTCCCGTTGCCGATAAACTGACTTTGGCACCTATTGCGCTCCCAATCGGGATTAGTTTTTACACGTTTCAGGGTATTTCCTATACACTCGATATTTACTGGGGACGTATCCGGGCCAATCGGAGCTTTCTGGACTATGGCACCTACGTGGCTATGTTTCCGCACCAGATTGCGGGACCTATTGTTCGGTATGCCGACATTGCTCCTGAACTGACCGATCGGTCGGTTAACCTCGAAAAATTTGGTATCGGTGCGGAACGATTTATCATTGGTATGGCTAAAAAAGTATTGTTAGCCAATACGTTTGCCAGCGTGGCTGATACAATTTTCAACGCCCCTGCTGATAGTTATCCAACCGAAACGGCCTGGTTGGGCATTATCGCTTACTCGCTTCAGATTTACTTCGACTTCTCAGGCTATTCGGATATGGCCATTGGGCTGGGAAAAATGGTTGGCTTTGATTTCAAAGAGAATTTCAACTATCCGTATATCGCCCGCTCTATTCAGGATTTCTGGCGACGCTGGCACATCTCTCTGTCGAGCTGGTTCCGCGATTACCTCTATATTCCACTAGGCGGGAATAGAGGGAGTAAAATGCGAACCTATCGCAACTTGCTGATTGTATTTGCCGTAACAGGGCTCTGGCATGGTGCTAGCTGGAATTTTATAGTCTGGGGCCTCTATCATGGTCTCTGGCTATTGGTCGAACGGGCAGGCTTGAGTAAACGACTGGAACGGGTATGGCCACCCATTGCGCATGTTTACTCGTTGTTGATCGTGCTGATCGGTTGGGTATTCTTCCGGGCCGAAGACCTGACATCGGCACTGGTTTATTTACAGAAAATGGCAGGCTTGGGCTCCGTGAGTCGGGTAGCTTTCCCGCTAGACTATTTTCTCAATACCGAGGTTTGTGTGTCACTATTACTTGGGGTCATACTAGCCACACCTGTTTATCACCGTTTTCAGGTGATTTGGAATCGGTTATTGTTACGCGCGGTTGTACTACCCGCTCAGATTACGCTCAATATGATTTATGTGCTAGTAGGGCTCGTTGGGCTATTTGTCTTATCGGTAGCGTATCTGGCCGCTGATAGTTACAATCCATTTATTTATTTTCGGTTTTGACAGGATAGCGCTTCTCACTAATGATACAAATACGATCACGTATAGTCGCTGTTAGTTTTGCTATACTCTTGTTATTGCCAACAATCGATAAACTAGTTGGCCTATCTGCCTGGATTCAGAGCACCGAAAACCGGCAAGCGGCACCACTGCCATCATTCCATTTTCCGCATGTACGGCAGTTTGTCGTGTGGTTTGATCAATACTATAAAGAGAATTTCGGTGGCCGGAATGCCTTGTTTTATATGTATAGCCGTCTGAAATACAAGGTACTAGGCCAATCTCCGTTGCCCGAAAAAGTTGTTGTTGGCAAGGAGGGTTGGTTTTATCTGGGCAATAGCTATAACAAAGTTGTTGATCAGCACCGGGGATTAGTGCCTCTTTCCGACAAAGAGGCTTCTCAGATTGCGGAGCATCTGACCAAACGCCAGCAAGAGTTAGCCAAACAGGGGATTAAATTGTATGTCATGATTGCCCCCGATTCGCATACGATCTACCCCGAATATCTGCCCGATCATTTACCGCAAAGCAACGAGTCGTCGCGGCTTGATGTATTGAAGCGAGCCATGGTGAAGACAACGGTTCCCTTTATTGATATTCGGGATACGCTACAAGCGGCCAAACGTACGCATCGAGTGTACTATCAGACGGATACGCACTGGAATGATTATGGCACGCTGGTCGGTTGTGCTGCGCTTCTGAATCGTATCCGACAGGATAAACCAGCCATGCCAGCTATACAGGCATCGGATTACCAGGTAAAGCAGTGGGCAGGTATAAACGGCGATTTGACCCGTATGCTAATGTTACAGGATAACGTGGATGAAAAAATTGCCTATGAAATTCGCCCGATGCACAAGCTGACTAGTCGGGAAACGGCCGTTGTACCCCGCGAAAATAACCCCCTTCCCTCTCATCGTTTCGCTGGATCGGGAACCGACCGACTACTCTTCATTGGCGATTCGTTTAGCATTGGTATGATGCAGTTTTTGCCTGCTTATTTTCGAGAGTCTTATTTCGTACGAGATGGTAAACTGGACGATGCTGCAATTCGTACTGAGCGCCCTACTGTTCTTGTTCTGGAGATTGTTGAGCGAAATATTAACCAACTAGCCTCATTTTGATTAACTGAAATCAGGCTTTTTGATCGTAAAAAGTTCTCTGTTAAGTTCGGGATTAGACTATGTTTGTTTTGGCCCATAACCTAAATTCCTAATTAACGTGAATAATGGGTTGATATAATATATAAGTTACTGATAATCAGTGAATTAGAAGATAATTTTGTCGTCCCGACGCAGGAGGGATCTTCGCTAACAGCAGCACATTCTAGCTACCGAACCGGGCCGCCGGAGCGGATCCCTCCTGCGTCGGGATGACAAAAAACGTTGATAATCAGTCAATAATTTCAGATTTTAACCATTATTCACGTTAATTAGAAGGACTGAACTTAATAGTCACGTCTACTGAAATTTAACCCAGATTAAGTCAGAAATCTGTTGCATACCGGCATCATTTGGGTGGGCGGCTACCCCAGGGTTTGCATATTGGCTGGCAAAATATTGACCCTTTCCGACCATGCTGCTTAAATCAACCAGGGGATACGCTTTTTCGGCGGTTACTTTTCGAATGGCAGCGTCTGCTAAAGGGCGATCCCAAACGCTGGTCGTTATAACTATCTGAACGGGTTGTCCGTTTGTTGTACTAACCTGCTTTAGTCGATCCAGTAGCTGACGGAATTGCCCCTCAAAATTACGGGTCTGGACATCTCCATCGACTACATTCTCTCCAAGGCGAATAAGGATTAGATCAGGTTTAAAGCTTTGCAGCGGCTGATCGAACTCATCCATAGCATACGTTGGTTTGCCAAAATCAAGCTCAATACCAACACCAGACTGAAGCTGCACGGTCATGGTTGGATTCAAGGTTTGTAGTCGAGCAGTAAGCAAATGGACGAAATCTTTTTCGGGGGCAGAGGCCGCCATGCCGTTAAAGTTGTACCAGCCTAAATCGGGAGCTGGTCCATGACTCATAATGCTATTTCCAATAACAAGCATTCGCTTATAAGAAGGGGTAAAGCTTCCCTGCAGCAAAGGTGATAGTTGTTGATTCAAACGCACGCGAGCAACAATGTTTACTTTATTGTCGATCACTACCTGGTCGCCAGTTGTCCAAGTGCTTCCATTGTCTTTGGAATATTCTATAACAGCCCCTGCAGGAAGGCTAGGAGATGTAATTTTTAGCGTGTCTCCAAAAGGAATTACGTTAGATGATTGCTTGAATGAAGGAGCGGCCAGAGCAGCCCCTCCGCCTGATCCTGGTAGTAGGCGTCGAACTGTAATTAGTACGCAATGAGGATCGCAGGGCTGTGCTAAAGCGTTTGTTGTACACAAACAACCTAACAAGCCTAAGATCGTACACTGTATAAAGAATTGAATTTTGAAAAAAGGGAATAATTTATTCACTATCATGAGCTGTATAGTCACTAATAGATTCCTGCTAAAACTGTGCCATCTTTATAGAAGTGTCTGTGCGTGAACAGTTCGTATTATTCTCCTCGAAATCACTATTTCCGGCTAATGAAGGTTGTTTAAGCCTATTAGTAGCGTTGTTTAATATTTGGTAACAAATAGTCTTTATTGAATTTTAACCCAGATTAAATCTGAGATTTTTTGCATACCCGTGTCATTTGGGTGGGCAGCAACGCCAGGATTTGCATATTGACTGGCGAAATATTGTGGCTGCCCGATTATACAACTCAAATCAACGAGTGGATAGCCATTTTCGGCAGCCACCTTTTTGAGTATAGCATCGGTGGCTGGATGCTCCCATACGCACGTCGATATAACTATCTGAACTGGCTGATTATAGCCTCTGCTAAGTTGTTTCAGACGTTCCAGGAATTGGCGGAACTGCCCTTCAAAATTGCGGGTCTGGACATCTCCATCAACTACATTCTCCCCAAGTCGAACGACAATCAAATCGGGCTTAAATGTCTGAAGGGGTTCTGTGAACTCATCCATCGTATAGGTCGATTTACCAAAATCAAGTTCAATACCCGCGCCACTCTGGAGTCGAACGGTCATATCTGGATTCAAGGTTTGCAACCGGGCTGTGAGCAAATGGACGAAATCTTTTTCGGGGGCCGAAGCCGCCATGCCATTAAAATTAGTCCAGCCTATCTCAGGCGCAGGTGCGTGGCTCATAATACTATTACCAACGACCAGCATTCGCTGATAATAAAGCGTAAAAGAGGCCGCCCTGCTCCGTGAGGGCTTGTTTCCGACTCGGAAACGTGTTAAAACCTTTCCACCAGTTGTTAAGGTAAATTGCTGCCCAATTTGCCAGGTAGTTCCATTATCAAGCGAAAACTCATATACAGCCTGGGGAGGGAGCGTATCAGAAGCCAGTTTCACTGTTGTGCTGAAATAAAAATTACCACCATTGGGAGAAAAGTGGGGAGGAGATGCATCTAACGTATCAACAGTAACTGTTGTCAACGAGGCAGGTGTAGTGGTACCACTAGTAGGCGTTGTAGATGATACCCCCCCTGTACAAGAACAGCTAGTTGTCGATGTTGGCGTGGTTGTATTTGTAGGTGGAATAATATTTCCGACCTGTGCAGGATAGTCTTTAACACAGCTACTTATAGCCACTACTATTATTAGAAGGCAGGCTGCTGCTATAATTTTTCCTGCTGGCAACCAGAACATAAACTTTCGTTGAGTAAACATCAATCATCTATTGGTTATATAGTACTAACGCAAATTACACACGCAAAGAAGACCGATTATGTCAGGTTATGCCAACTCGTTAGGACAGTGTCAGGAAATGTAGCTACCTGATTTACTAATGAGTCTCCTATATTTGTGGAAATCCACCGTCCATTAGAATGTTATTTAGTTCTGCTATTTTTCTATTTCTCTATTTTCCAGTCTTTATTCTGGTTTACTATTTGTTACCTACTCAATGGCGTAATACGTTTTTATTTTTTGCCAGTTTACTGTTTTACGCATGGGGTGAGAATATCGTTGTCATTGTCTTACTACTATCCATATGTATTAATTTTTCGGCAGGGCGTCTTATTGAAAATGGTTACCGCCGTGTTGGTTTGTGGGTGTCGTTAGTGGGGAGCTTATCCCTGCTGTTTTATTACAAATATGCTAATTTTCTGGTCGATTCAGTACGTGGGTTGGCTGAGATGCTTGACCTACCTATTGCTGATAGTCTGACTATTCCCTCCGTTGCGCTTCCCATTGGTATTAGCTTCTATACGTTTCAGGGAATCTCTTATACACTCGATGTGTACTGGGGGCGTATTCGGGCTAATCGAAGTTTCCTGGATTATGGAACTTATGTAGCTATGTTTCCGCATCAGATTGCGGGACCTATTGTTCGATATGCCGACATAGCGCCTGAGCTAGCCCAACGAACCACTTCCTTAGAGAAGTTTGGTGTAGGAGCTGAACGGTTCATTATTGGCATTAGTAAGAAATTGTTGCTGGCGAACACATTTGCCAGCGTTGCCGATACAATTTTCAATGCTCCTGCCGATAGTTATCCAACCGAAACGGCCTGGCTGGGTATTATCGCTTACTCGCTTCAAATCTATTTTGACTTTTCGGGCTATTCGGATATGGCCATTGGGCTGGGTAAGATGCTCGGCTTTGATTTCAAAGAAAACTTTAATTATCCCTACATCGCTCGATCTATCCAGGACTTCTGGCGACGCTGGCATATTTCGTTATCGAGTTGGTTTCGGGACTACCTCTATATTCCACTGGGAGGTAATCGAGGGAGCAAAGTACGGACCTATCGTAATTTGCTGATTGTGTTTTTCATAACGGGTCTTTGGCATGGTGCCAGTTGGAATTTCATTATTTGGGGACTCTATCATGGCCTGTTTTTGCTCATCGAACGAGCTGGTTGGGGAAAGCTCCTAGAAAAAATTTGGCCGCCTTTAGCTCATGTGTACACAATTCTGGTGCTGTTAGTAGGCTGGGTCTTTTTTAGAGCCAACACTATGCCAGAAGCGATAAGATATTTACAGGGAATGATCGGAGTGGGTAATATTGGTCGAATAGCCTTGCCAATAAGTTATTTCCTGAACACCGAAGTTATTGTTACGCTGCTAGTAGGCTTCATATTGGCAACGCCAGTCTATCTCCGTTTTCAGCGTTGGTGGTCTCGTATACAGGCACGGTTAGTATATACACCTGCGTTATACCTAATGAATACGGTGTATGTTCTGGGTCTGTATGGTTTATTTATTATGGCTGTTATGTACTTAGCTGCGGATACGTATAATCCATTTATTTATTTCCGCTTTTGACAATGATCTCCACCGAAACTAGTAAAACGACTCTTAATGTCCACCCAAATTCTATGGAAAATGATCCCTATTATACGCCTAAACCAAGAAATCTAACCAGGTATCGTTTTTTTCTTACAGGGTTCGGATTTGCTATCCTATTGATTTTGCCCGGTCTTGACCAATGGTTTGGCTTTTCATCCAATTTTCAGAGCACAGAAAAACATATACTAGCGCCTTTCCCAACCTTCAAATTTCCCCACGTCAACACGTACATCAATCAGTTTAATCAATACTATAAAGAAAATTTTGGCTGGCGCAATGTGCTCTTTTATCAGTACAGCCACCTTAAATATGATGTGTTGGGCGTTTCCCCATTACCTTACAAAGTCATTCTCGGTAAGAACAACTGGTTTTATCCTGGCAATGATTTAAATAATGTAGCCGATCAGCATCAGGGATTACAACCAATAGAGTTGCAGACTTTACAGACAATTGTACAAAAATTGACGGCCAAACAACGGAAACTGGCTGCTCAGGGCATAAAGTTTTATCTGTTTATACCGCCTGATTCGTACACGATTTACCCCGAAAATTTGCCTAACTACCTACAAAATAATCGGGTAATATCTAATTATGATCGTTTAAAACAGTATTTGCTAAAAAATACGACCATTCCGTTTATTGACGTTCGTCCGGCTTTACTAGCTGCTAAATCCAGGCACCAAACCTATATGCAAACGGATACGCACTGGAATGATTATGGGGCTTTTATTGCTACGTTATCTGTAGCTAATCGTATTCGGCAGGATTTTCCTGATATGCCCTTGCCTAAAGAAAATGACTACTCTATTTGTGCTAAAAAGGGCTATTCTGGCGATTTAGTAACCATGATGGCACTTAATCGGGATATTTCGGATACGGTTAATTATCAGATAGATGCGCCCCCTTATTTGCAAGTTAAGGAAGCAGGCCGTATTCATAATACAGAATTAGGCGGGTGGCCCTCTCAGCGATTCGTAAGTATGAATAAAAAATCGCCGAGCCTATTGTTCATAGGCGATTCATTTACGATCTCACTGGCGCAATTTGTCCCCAATTATTTTTTTAAATCTTACCTCGTGCGGAGTAATTTGATCTCAGATGAATTAGTTTTTTCTGAAAAGCCAGATGTAGTAATTTTTGAGATTGTTGAGCGAAACTTAGCTTATTTAGCGCTTCTTTAGCGAGAAGAAGTCTGTCTAGCAATTGCATTATTGAGCTGAATTAATTTATCGACGACATATCTCCTTCCCTTTTTATACTCACTGGGTTAAAACCCGGTGAGTATAAAAAAACTGATAAACTCGTTTTTAGTAGCGACTCCAGATTGCCAAATCTTCTAGACGAAACGTATCCCTAACAGCCGCCCAATCATCGTAGGGGTTGTTGTCTGTCTCTGCTAAATGCTTGCCTACCGGTCGTTGATTATGTGTTCGTATGATAAAATTTATGAACAAAAAGCCTACGCGGCTCTTTAATCTGAATGATCGCGCTTGACTAAAGCCTGATTTTGAGATAGGTAGTAGGGCTATTTGGGTAAAGTAAAAGGACTCAACGACACTTTGTTATGGATGATATACGTGTACTGGCAGAAGGCTTACGTTTCCCTGAAGGTCCTGCATTTGATGCTCATGGAAACCTCTGGTGTGTAGAACAGGAAGGCGAAGGGCTATTCTGCCGATATAAGGATGGAAAAACAAACCGAATTCAGACGGGTGGGCGGCCAAATGCATTAGTTTTCAATAGGGGCGACTTATGGTTCTGTGACTCAGGCCAGAACTGTATCCGGCGTTTGCATACAGATGATGATACCATCGAAACGGTGATTAGTCATATCAGTGGCCAACCCCTGAATATGCCTAACGACTTACTGTTCGATGAGCAAAACAATTTAATCGTTACTTGTCCGGGACCGCCCGACGTTGGGCAGCAAGGCTATGTGGTGGTTTATTCGGCCGATGGGCTGGTTGAAATTATTGCCGATGGTTTACTTTACCCCAATGGACTTGCCTTCCATCCAGATAATCAAACGTTACTTATCGCTGAAACGCACCAGCAACGCATCTGGAGTGGTTATTGGGATACGGAGTCATTAAGCTGGGAAACAATTCGGGTTTGGGCCGACGTGATCGATACACCTATAGGTGCATCGATTCCCGGTCCCGATGGCATGACACCCGGCCCCGACGGGAATCTTTATGTTGCTGTGTTTGGAGCGGGTATTATTCGGGTATTCTCGGCGGATGGGAGCTTTGTGCGCGATATTTCATTACCCGGCCAAAATCCCTCGAATTGTGTGTATGATCCGTCGGGAGAGTTGGGATTAGTCGTAACAGAAACTGAAAAAGGGCAACTGTTAAGTATTATATAAGTTCGTATAAGTTCAAGGTTTCATGTTCCATGTTTATCGTAGTCAACTTTAAACATGGAACATGAAACCTTGAACAGCAAACTTAACTTTTCAACTCGGCGATAACCGTGACGCCCCCTTTGGTAACGTCGCCGATTTTAGCCTTAATTTCAGCATCTAAAGGCAGGAATACATCCACCCGCGAACCGAATTTTATAAAGCCAAACTCATCGCCCTGTTTTACGGGTTGTCCCTCTTTCACGTACCAGATAATTCGACGGGCAACCGCACCCGCAATCTGACGAAAAAGTACTTGTACACCGCTTGCGGTTTCAATGACGATCGTCGTGCGCTCGTTTTCTGTGCTTGATTTTGGATGCCAGGCCACCAGATATTTGCCCGGAAAGTACTTGAAATAGCGTACAATGCCTGATACCGGATTACGGTTAACGTGCACGTTGAGGGGAGACATGAAGATGGATACCTGCCGCCGACGATCTTTAAAGTACTCGCCTTCGGTGGTTTCTTCAATAACCACAACTTTGCCATCGGCAGGAGCAATCACCTGCGTGTCGCCCAGCGTGAGTTGCCGGTTTGGAATCCGGAAAAACTGCACAACCAGTATAAACAGAACCAGACTTACTACGGCCAATAAGGTCGTTGCTGTTGGGCTGTCAGAAAACAGGTAGAAATAGGCGAGCAAATTCAGGGCTAGTAAAACCAGACCTGTAGTAAGCATTATTGTATTGCCTTCACGATGTAAGCGCATAGAAAGATGTGTGATATATAATGTATGATGTATTCTTAATGTATCAAGTTCGGGCAAAATTATACATCATACCGTATACATCATACATTTTAAACTAAATCAATAGCCGCCACGGTATTTATAGGTGCTTGCTACTTTATCGATCGCAACAATGTAAGCCGCCAGACGGAGCGGCACCTGATATCGTTGCGAGGTTTCAAATACACGATCAAAAGCATCCTTCATAACACGGTCTGCCCGGCGATTGATCCGGTCTAGTGTCCATTTGTAACCGATCCGGTTTTGTACCCATTCAAAATAGGAGACTGTAACCCCACCGGCATTGGCAAGAATATCAGGTACAACTAATATGCCTTTGCTGTTGATAATCTCGTCGGCACTGGCCGATGTGGGTCCATTGGCGCCTTCTACAATCATTTTAGCCTGAATAGAAGCTGCATTGTCTTCCGTAATGACATCTTCCTTCGCAGCAGGGACTAATACATCGACCGCCAGCGAAAGTAGTTCTTCATTCGAGATGGGTTCCGCTCCGCCAAAACCTTCTAAGGTTCCTTTATTCGAGTTACGATAATTAACCGCTGCCGTGATGTCGATACCACCTTTGTTGTAATACCCTCCTGAGATATCACTTACGGCCACTACTGTTACCCCACGTTCATGGAGTAATTCGGCGGCAAATGAACCAACATTACCAAAGCCTTGAACAGCCGCAGTGGCTCGATATGGGTTCATGCGTAGTTTATCCATCGCCGATAAAGCTGCTACCGTAACTCCACGACCAGTTGCCTCAGTACGGCCCAATGAACCACCCAGTACAAGCGGCTTGCCCGTTACCACATTATTAACGGTCATTCCTTTCGCTTTTGAATATTCATCCACGATCCAGGCCATTTCACGAGGGCCAGTCCCCATATCGGGCGCTGGAATATCACGATCTGGTCCAATAACATCGAGCATAGCGACCGTATATTGTCGAATGAGTCGTTCAATTTCGCCCGCCGACATTTCGCGCGGGTTGCAGGCAATACCACCTTTGGCACCTCCATACGGAATGTCGACAACGGCGCATTTCCAGGTCATCCAGGCTGCCAGCGCACGTACCTCATCGAGGTTTACAGCTGGATCGAGACGGATGCCCCCTTTGGCAGGTCCAAGAATGTTGGAATGAATAACCCGGTAGCCTTCAAACACTTTTATTGTGCCATTATCCATTGTAACCGGTAAGCCTACAATGACCTGCCGGGCTGGCACTTTTAAGATATCGTACATTTCATCTGAAATGCCCACTAATTTGGCCGCAGCATCGAAGCGCGACATCATTGATTCGAGTGGATTCTCTTTATCTTTTATTGGGGCTGGTTCAATATATCCCATGACGTAAGATTAACTTCAGTTTTAAAACAAATTTGATGATGAAGTGTCCCACAAACTTAATAAATCATAGCCTATGTTGTGAAAGGTATATTTTTTCTAAGATTAATATAATGTTAATAAACCAAATGATTCATCACAAATTCTTTTTTTGACCAAAGGGTTCTGTATCAACAGAAAGACAGGACCAAAGATTAGTTTGAGAAACGTTCTAATATCAATTTGATAAAATTTCAGAAAAAAACGATCAATATTAGACGAATCATTGAAATACCGGATACAAAACATTAATTTTGTGGCTGAAACAGAGCACACCATCTAACGTAGGATTTAGCTATGGTTATGGACGAGAAAAAACGGTATTCTGAGGAAGAGCTGAAAGAGTTTGAAGTACTGATTAGTCAGAAGCTCGACGCAACCCGGAGTGAGTTAAATTATATTAAAGAAACGCTTAGCAAACGGAACGACAGTGGTACCGATAACACATCAGGTAACTCTAAACTGCTCGAAGATGGTGCCGATACCAGCGAACGTGAAAATTTGAGCCAGTTAGCTGCTCGGTTGCAGAAGTTTATTCAGCAATTAGACGCTGCTATGGTCCGAATTAAAAACGGAACCTATGGTATTTGTAAGGATACGGGCAAATTGATTCCAAAAGAGCGCTTACGGGCGGTTCCACACACCCAACAAACGATTGAGGCCAAATTGCGTCAGTCACGATAATTGGCTGTTTATGAGACAATTAAGTAAATGATAGAGAACATTGATCTTTAGCATTATCAGATCTTGGTAAGGTCTGATTCATGATTAATAGCAGTATCGAAACAGCTTCGGCACCTAGTGTGCCGAAGCTGTTTTTATTTTTATCGGTTTTTTGAACAAATTGAGCGGTTATTTGTAAATACCGGAGAGCATAATTAATTATTAACGACCATGTTGGAACATCTGGAAGAAATTCGGGAGAATATATTCCGTTATCTGGAAGCCCGTATCGAGCTGTTTACATTAGAAAGTCGGGGTAAACTAGAAGAAGGAGTTGTTGTTGGAATACATGGTATCGTACTGGCGCTGCTCAGTACAATGACGCTTATATTCCTGTTTATTTTACTCGCGGCTTACATAAATCAGCTAACAGACAGTAAGTATCTGGGCTTTTTGATTGTGGCTGGTTTTTTCCTGGTAATGACTATTTTCTGGCTAGCTGCTAAAGATTTCTTTAAAGCAAAAATTCGTGTGGCGGCTTATAGCGCTATTAAAAAGAGCCAGGAGAAGAAAAAAGAGGAAAAAACAGAAGCAGTTGAGGAGTTGATGGCGCAAACTCGTTCGTCGTTAAATGACTCAAATCGTTTTCCCAATTAAACTGGGAAATCTCGTCAAGCTTCTGATAAACAAACAATTAATTCGATAAAGTGTAGCTCCTGTACACATTTACTATAACTAAAATGGAAGATCCTAAAGTGTTATTTGCTGACACAACTGCCCGTCGGGCGCAATTGATGGCTGCTACTGAGCGATTTAAATCATCAATCAACGATGGGGTTGAGTCGATAAAAGAAGATGCAACCGAGGTTGGGAAATCAGCTGTATTTGTCGCGGGTGCCGCTTTAGCCGTATATTTGGTGGTTAATGCTATTCTGCCGAAGTCTGATGAGTACCGGTACGCTGAGAAATATGGCGAACCAGACGAATTTGATGATGAGGATTATGACGATGATGAGGAGCATGGGCAACCGTCGACTCATAAAGTTATCCGGCAGCAAGCAAATAAAGTAAGTAAGTCGGCAGCTGCGAGCGGATTAATTGGAGGGATTATCACCTCTGTATTAACAAATATCGCTCGCGAGCAGCTAACTGGATTTTTAGCCCGCATCCGTACAAATAATGCCATCAATCCAACTGCCGAACCAACACAATATCACGAACGGGCTCCGACCGAGCCTGTTGACTACACTGCGCAATAATAGGCTGTCTGGCCAAAAGGCGATTGGCGTTCTGCTCGACCCCGATAAAATCGAGCAGAACGCTTTAGTTACCTTACTTTCCCGAACAGCTGAGTACCCCATCGACTTTTTTCTGGTTGGTGGAAGTTTAGTGACCGATTATCTGCACAAAGAATTGGTTTCGGTCATTCGTGAGTATACCAACATACCTGTTATCCTGTTTCCAGGAAATCCGCTTCACATTGAACCGTCGGCCGATGCTATCCTATTCCTGTCGTTGATTTCAGGCCGAAATCCGGAGTTTTTAATTGGGCAACATGTTATTGCGGCCCCTTTGCTTAAAAAAAGTGGCCTTGAAATTCTCCCCACAGGCTATATGGTGGTCGATAGTGGTACGCAAACAACCGTATCATATATAAGCGGAACAATGCCATTACCTCACGATAAACCGGGCGTGGCAGCTTGTACAGCGATGGCTGGCGAAATGCTGGGTTTACAACTTATGTATCTGGATGCGGGTAGTGGAGCACGTCGGCCTGTGTCGCCTGAAATGATTGCTGCCGTTCGAGCGGTGGTTGATTTGCCAGTTATCGTTGGCGGAGGTATTAATTCAGGAGAAAAGGCTTATCAGGCTTTAAAAGCTGGCGCCGATATGATTGTTGTTGGAAATGGTATCGAGCAAGACCCCGATCTGTTGCCGCAATTATCAACTGTAGTGCGAGAGTTTAATCAATTAGATGTACGCGCTTAATTCATGAAACGTTTTATTCTTGCAGCACTGTGTTTGACTGGCACGGTTTATATAGCACCATCAGTTTGGTCAACGGCACAGGCTCAAAACCAAAAGGTTTATACCGTACCTGAGCAGCAGCCTGAGTTTCCGGGTGGGAAACCTGCTTTGAGCCTCTATCTGGCCGAAAATATAAAGGTACCGGGGGTATTGGTGCGCAAAAATTACAATACGGGACAGGTAGCTGCCAAATTTATTGTCGATGAGTTAGGCTATGTACACGATGTGCGCGTAGTGACAAAAGCTCTCGACAAAAAAACACAAAAGGGGATGGAAGATTTTATGGCGAGTATTATTACTGCGGTCGAGAAAATGCCCCGTTGGGAGCCCGGTCAAGTGGCTGGTAAGCGTGTCCCCGTGTTTTACACGTTACCAATTGAGGTAAACGTACATTAAAGGGAGAAAGGAGGAGAGGGTAGAAAGGAAAATAATTACAGTCCTTTCCACCCTCTTCTCCTTTCTCCCTCTTTTTATACATTCATCAGCGATTCCCGACGGCGCATTTTGCCAGCTGGAATGCCAAACATCATCTTAAAGCGTCGGCAGAAGTAAGCAGTATCTTTATAGCCAACTTCGGCACCAATAGCCCGAATGCTCTTCTTACTTGTTCGTAGAAGACCAACAGCCGCTTCCATTCGCTGATATTCGATATAATCCTGTGGATTAATACCGGTCAGCATTTTGAAATACTGCCCCACATAATCTTCCGAAACGTTAGCTACGTTAGCCAATACTTTGTTCGAAAGATCACCACCCAGATTTTCTTTGATATAAGCAAAGATGTCGATCAGGCGAGGGTCTTTAAAGTACGTGCTGTTCGTTACCAATTGCTCAACAAACAGGTGGTTCTTCAGAATGTACCGAACAACCTCGATAACGATTTCTTCAGTTTTAATCTTGATGATCCGGCCTTTACCGGCCAGATCGGTCATTTCCTCGGCCAGAATCTGGTCGATGGTAATGGCTAAATGTTCTTCCCGCTTAATAATGAAAGGCGGGACATCAAGTGAGTTGAAGAAGTTAACCGAATCGAATACCTTTGCCTCGAACGATACATAGCCGAATGAGTTCGGTAAATGCCCAATCAATTTTGGGTCATGGTTACCTTCCCAGTACGATTCGCGATGCGTCATGAACTCTTCGTTCGAGACGGTTTTCGGATTTGTTGGATCGCCATAGGTAACGGTAACATGTTTACCGCCCGGAATGAAGAGCATATCACCAACTTCCACCTTTATTTTTTCATCGCCGATCGATACTTCACCACTATATAAAATCAACAATGTATTTTCAACATCGTAGAAGTTTTTAATGGTGATCGGTTGCAAAATCCGAATGTTGCGGGCCTTAATAAACTTTACGCCCAGCGATTCGATAATTTTATTATAGTCTTCCATAGCTGAATGGAGTGTTCCGTAAACATAGGTTTGCACAAAGTTGCACAAAACTAATAATTTGTACAAAACTAATACAACTATAAAAGTTTCCAAAAAATAAAAAAAATAATGCGTATTCGCTTTGAACACGCATTATAGAGTAAGAAAAATTCTATTTTAAGGAGAAATACCCTATCGAATAAGCTCCCGGGCTATCACTAGTTTTTGGATTTCAGATGTACCCTCGTAAATCTGCGTGATTTTGGCATCGCGCATTAATCGCTCCACATGAAATTCTTTTACGTAGCCATAACCGCCGTGAATTTGTACGGCTTCGGTAGTGGCCCACATAGCTATTTCTGAGGCAAATAACTTGGCCATTGCTGCGGCCTGTATGTAGTCTTTATGCTCATCTTTAAGCCGGGCGGCCTTATAAACCAGTAAGCGAGCGGCCTCAATTTTAGTCGCCATCTCCGCTAATTTGAATTGAATAGCCTGATGTTCAAAGATTTGCTTACCAAACGATTTTCGTTCCTGACTATATTTCAGAGCCAACTCATAGGCGCCAGCAGCAATACCCAGGGCTTGGGCGGCAATACCTATCCGGCCTCCGTTCAGGGTGGACATAGCAAACTTGAAACCGAAACCGTCTTCTCCGATACGATTTTCTTTAGGTATTTTTACATCCGTAAACAACAAGGAATGCGTATCTGAGGCTCGAATTCCCATTTTATCTTCTTTTTTGCCGACGACAAAGCCGGTAGTACCTTTCTCGACAATCAGGCAATTGATGCCCCGATGTTTTTTCTCCCGATCCGTTTGGGCGATGACTAAGCAAATACCGGATGAGTTACCATTCGTAATCCAGTTTTTAGTCCCGTTTACCAAATAATAATCCCCTTTATCTTCGGCGGTGGTGGCTTGTGAAGTAGCATCAGAGCCAGCTTCGGGTTCTGACAGGCAAAACGCGCCTAAGGTTTCGCCTGTGGCTAATCGGGTTAAATATTTTTGCTTTTGCTCCTCGGTTCCATAGGCTTCGAGCCCATAACAGACCAGCGAGTTATTGACCGACATAACTACCGAAGCCGAGGCATCGACTTTGGAGATTTCTTCCATGGCCAGCACGTACGAAACCGTATCCATACCGCCACCTCCGTACTCGGGCGAAACCATCATGCCCAGAAAACCCAGTTCGCCCATTTTTTTGACCTGTTCGGCTGGGAAGCGGGCTTCATTGTCACGCTCGACAATACCAGGTAATAACTCATTCTGGGCGAAATCGCGGGCGGCCTCTTTTACCGCCAGGTGCTCTTCCGATAAATTAAAATTCAATCCCTGTAACTCCAGCGATGCCGTTGCCATCTGAATTGTGTTGTTTAAAAGGTTTGTTGTGATTGGCAATAGAACACTGATTTTTATGATGGTGATGATTTTTATAGATGAAAACTTAATTAAATATCACCTCTATAAATCTTGGCTAAATCATATTGATCATTAAAATCTGCGTTCTACCAGTGAGTATTGTAAAGGTAATAAATTGTTGGACAATGGTATGCGTGCATACTATTTATTCGAACAAGAGTGTAATTAGCTCCGCTATACAAGCCGGTTTTTGCTCTCCTTCTATAGTAAAAAAACATTCGGTAATAACCCGGAAGCCTTTGCTTTGGGCCTCTACGCTCTGTAATTGGGCGGTCATTCGCAATTGGCTCCCAACGGGAACGGCGTTTGTAAAACGAACTTTATTGGACCCGTAGTTGATGCCCATCTTCACCGAGTCAATTCGGTAGAGTTCTGTCATTAGCTTGGGCGCCAGTGATAACGTTAAGAAACCGTGCGCAATAGGCGTTTTATAGGGCGATAGTTTGGCCGCTCGTTCGGGATCGGTATGAATCCACTGATGATCGCCGGTGGCTTCTGCAAAGAGATTGACCATTTCCTGTGTGATGGTCATGTATTCGGTTGTGCCGAGGGATTGCCCGGTGTGCGCTGAAAAGTCGGTCAGATTTGCGAAGGTTAGCATGGGTGTTCGGGTTTTTGCAACTTTGCTGGCTATGAGTGAGGCTACTGTTCAAACGTTTGAGCGCGAAGGCAAGGTGATGGCTTACCAAAAATTTGGGACAGGTCCGGCTGTTTTGCTGGCCTTTCATGGTTTTGGGCAGAGCAGCCTAGCTTTTACACCGTTAGAAGCATCGCTGGGTAATCAATTTACCATTTTTGCGATTGATTTATTTTTTCATGGCAAGAGTCAATACACGAGCGACCAGTTACTGACCAAAGCGGACTGGCAAGGGTTTATCGGTGCCTTTCTGGAGGAGCAGCACATCGACCGATTTTCGTTAATGGGCTTTAGTCTGGGTGGTCGTTTTGTTTTAGCGACTGTTGAGGGGTTTTCCGATCGGCTTGATCAACTGTTCTTGCTGGCGCCTGATGGTATTACGCGAAGTCCGTGGTATCAGGTGGCTACAGGATCAAGTGTAGGAAGAAGGCTGTTTCGTTATGTACTCCGGCATTTGTCGATGCTAACGGCCTTTGGCCATACGCTCACCCGACTTGGCTTGCTGAATCGAACGGTTATGCGCTTCGCCGAAATTTCATTGGGTACTCCTGAGCAACGAGCATTAGTGTATAAAAGCTGGACTCAGTTTCGCCTGATTCAGCCAAACCTGACCGTTATCGGTCAGGTATTGAATGAACATAAAGTCCACGTACATTTTTTTACGGGTGCTTTCGATCGAATTGTTCCGGGTACCTACATTCTACCTTTAACAAAACGCCTTCTGCACTACGAACTCACCGTTTTAAAAACAGGCCACAATCATTTAATTGAGTTGGCCGGAGAAGGGCTAAAAGTAAAGGGGGCAATACCTTGACCTAGCGCGAGTATTTACTCGTGCTTTTTAATATGGCGAGCATATGCTCGCATTTATGTGTAGGCACGGGTGAATACCCGCGCCAGACGCCAAGCAGTACCCAACACACTTACTTTAATGACCGCTGAATAACTTGCCACAACCCCGCAATAGAGACGACTATTAAGCCAATAACCACAATTTGGGTCCAGGCACTTTGGTTGGGGTTTTCCAACAGCGTTTTGATCTCATGAGCTTCATGACCAGACCAGATCGCCAGTATTGTTCGGGGAGTCATTCCCAGAAAGCCGCCTAGTAAAATATTTTTGAGCTTTGCTCCCGATAGCGCAAATAACAGGTTCGTCAGACCAAAAGGTAAAATAGGGGAGAGTTTCGCGAAAAAGATAACTTCTAACTCGTTGTTCAAAATTCGGTCGAGCACCGATTGAGCTTTTGGGTTTCGCCGAATAAAGGCTAGAAAACGCTCGTGATCGAGCCAGCGGACGAGCAGGTTGATAAACAGAATTCCGCCGAAATTGATAACGAACAGGGGCAAAACGGCCTGCCATCCCAGAAAATAGCCGAAAATCAGCGCCAGCATGGTTGGGGGTGTTAAGCCTGCTGATGTAATGGCGCAGGCAATTGTAATACCCGCCCATTGCCAGGCTGTAAAACCGGCAATAGCAGCCTCATGAACTACGGAATAGTAGGTCAGTATAGAGGTAAATACAATTGGGGTTACCGATAAGGCGAGACCAGCAAGGGCCGGGCCGGTAAACGATTTAGAAATAGTTAACTTCACACTATATCAAACGGGGAAATGGGGATTGTGGTTTAAACCCTATCCATAGGCTCGGCTCTACATTGTATTCTTCGCTACCTTTGACCATGAAATTCGGAACCAAAGCCATCCATGCCGGTATTGAGCCGGACCCTACTACGGGTGCCATTATGACGCCCATTTATCAAACGTCGACTTATGTTCAGGAGTCGCCGGGTAAGCATAAAGGCTACGAATATGCCCGCACCCAAAATCCAACGCGTACGGTGCTGCAAAATAACCTCGCAGCGCTTGAAAATGGCAAACACGGTATTTGTTATTCGTCGGGACTTGGTGCGACGGATGCCATTTTGAAACTATTTAAGCCTGGTGATGAAATCATTACCAGCAATGATTTATACGGCGGCACCTATCGAATTATGGTTCGGGTGTTTCAGGAATTTGGTCTGAAATTTAAATTCGTCGATCTCTCGAATCCGGCTAATCTGGATGGACTGATTACGCCAGCAACCAAAATGGTCTGGATTGAAACCCCAACCAATCCGTTGCTTCGGCTAGTGGACATTGCGGCTGTTGCGGCCATTACAAAACCACACAACATTAAGCTGGTAGTTGATAATACGTTTGCGTCGCCCTATCTGCAAAACCCGCTTGATCTGGGTGCCGATATTGTGATGCACTCCGTTACGAAATACCTGGGTGGCCATTCCGACACCGTTATGGGCGCTATTGTCCTGAACGATGACGAAACCGCCCAGAAGCTGGCCTTCATTCAAAATGCCTGCGGGGCTGTACCTGGGCCGCAAGACTGCTTTCTGGTATTACGGGGCATCAAAACGCTACATATTCGGATGCAGCGGCATTGCGAGAACGCAATGAAAGTGGCAACGTATTTACAGCAGCATCCTAAAGTAAGCCAGGTTTATTATCCGGGTCTGGAGTCGCACATTGGCCATGAACTGGCGAAAAAACAAATGCGGGGTTTCGGAGGTATGCTGTCGTTTGAGCTTAAGGGCGATTCGATGCCCGAAGCCGTGCGCGTCATGGAAAGCTTCGAGGTATTTTCCCTTGGCGAATCGCTGGGTGGTGTGGAGTCGCTTTGTACGCATCCGGCCAGCATGACCCACGCCAGTATTCCTAAAGAGGAACGGATTAAAAATGGCCTGAAAGACACGCTCATTCGACTCAGCGTTGGTATTGAAGACGTTGAGGATTTGATTCAGGATCTGGAACAGGCCATTGGCTGAGAATAGATTTTAACCACAGAGGGAATGCGCTTCATCTTTACGTTAGTTCTAATTACGCTTCTGAACCCGGCGCTGGCTCAACTGCCAGATGGGTTTGTGCAGCGGCAGGTAGCCCGAAACCTGAATCCTACCACGATCACCTTTTCGCCAGATGGGCGGTTGTTTGTGGTTGATAAAGACGGGAGCATCCGCGAAATTATCAACGATGTATTAGCCTCTGACCCATTCCTGACGCTGACCAATGTTGATACCTACAATGAGCGCGGTTTATCGGGCCTATGCTTCCATCCCGATTTCCCGCGAACGCCTTATCTCTACGTCTACTACACCGTAAAAGGGGCCGAACACAACCGATTGAGCCGGTTTACGGTAGTTAGTGGTGTTCCCGACCCGAAAAGTGAGAAAACTCTACTTGACTTCGATCCACTACTTGGGACAATTCATAATGCGGGTGTATTACGGTTTGGGCCAGATCGGAAATTATACGTGGCCGTAGGGGATGGCTCTAATGCCACTGCTGCCCAAAGTTTAAATAGCCTGTTAGGGAAAGTACTTCGCTTGAATGATGATGGTAGCTTCCCCGCCGATAATCCGTTCGCGAATCAACTGGCGGCCCCGTACAAGGCTATTTATGCACTGGGTTTTCGGAACCCATTTTCGATGGATATTAACCCTGTTTCCGGACAAATACTGGTTGGCGACGTCGGAGGAGATTTGTTCGAAGAAATCGACGTGGTTCAAGCCGGAGGTAATTATGGCTGGCCGTTGATCGAAGGGCGTCGAACCAGTCAGGATGCGCCCAGCAATTACGTAGACCCAATTTATGCCTATAATCACGATTCCGACTGTGCGGTAGCGGGTCTGGCGATTTATAACCCACCCACTGTTCGTTTTCCTGCTGAATACAAAGGACGAGCGTTTTTCGCTGATTACTGCGGAGGAACCATCAAGACATTGGACGTGGCCACTGGCCAGGTAATCAACACGTTCGTATCGGGTATTGATCGGCCTGTTGCACTGGCTACTAGTCCCGACGGGTATCTTTATTACGTGGCTCGAGCTGGGCAAGGTGGAGGTGCTTTGGAAGATAACACCTCAAGCACGAACGGTTCGGTGTATAAAGTCTCATTTTTCGATTCGGGTTTGCCCTATATCAGCCGCCAGTCATCAAGCGCCTTTGTTCCAGTGGGCGAAGCTGTCACGTTTGAAGTAGAAGCCGTTGGTCAGAAACCATTGATTTATACCTGGTACCGAGATGGGAAAGTAATTTCGGGAGCCAATCAGAGTCAATATACCCTAACTAGCCCGACAGTTGCCGATAATGGAGCTACGTTTAGCTGTATCGTCTCGAATGCACTGGGGGCCGATAGCTCGGCGGCTATGTCGCTGCGGGTAGTGCAGGCACAGCGGCCGATTGCCTCTATCAGCCAGCCCGTAAGCAACACGACGTATAGAGCTGGTGATCTGATTACCTTCGCGGGCAGCGCATTGAATGCCAGCCAACAGCCATTAGCCAATGCCAAGTTGACCTGGTGGATTAACTTTCATCACGAAGATCACACACATCCCGCTCTTGATCCTGTTAGCGGTATCTCGACCGGCACATACAGAGTGCCTCGTGTGGGCGAAACCTCTACTGAAGTCTGGTACCGGATACACTTGCTGGTTACCGATGTTTCAGGGCTTACCAATGAGACTTATGTAGATGTGAAACCCGAAATCGCTACGGTTACGATTGGGAGTAGTCTGACAGGTGTTCGAATCTACCTGGAAGGGCAACCCCATCTGGCTGATCTTACGTTTCAGTCTGTAGTTGGAATGCTGCGTAGTCTTGAAACCAAGCCCTATCTGGCTACCTCCGACGGTTTCTTTAAATTTCTGGGCTGGGGAAATAACCAAAATGCACCGCTTATAACCTACGAGGTGCCATCAGGAAGCCCTAACCTGGCGATGAATTATGAGACAATCGCACCACCCAAAGGAAACGGCCTATTAGGTGAGTATTATACCAACAGCAGCGAAATTACCGGAACGCCCACAGTGTCCCGCGTTGATAATACCGTTGATTTTAACTGGGGCCAGGGATCACCTTCTACCTTAATCGGTAACGATAACTTTGTGGTTCGATGGACAGGCAAAGTTCAGGCTCCACTTACCGATACCTATACGTTTTACACGGAAACCGACGATGGGGTTCGCCTTTGGGTGAACAAAAAACTTTTGATTGACCAGTGGGGGTATCAACCCTCCAGCCAATGGTCGGGGCAGGCGAGTTTAGTGGCGGGGCAGCTATACGATATTCAGATGGATTATATCGAAAATGGGGGCTATGCTACGGCGCGGCTCTTTTGGGGTTCCGATCAGTTCGAGAAAGCGATTGTCAGTAAGCCGTACTTATTTAGCCCTCAAGTCATTACTGCTACGACCCCTGAAGCCGAAGGAAGCTTTATCGTATTTCCATCACCCGCTCAGGATCAGGCAACCGTTCGTTATACCGCGCTCATACCTGGGAGTGCCCAGCTGGAAGTGACTGACCTGCTGGGCCGTAGTATCTACGAACGCCCTATTCGATTCGTAACCGGAATAAATGAGTACGCTATTTCGGTAGCTGACTGGCCAGCAGGCTTGTACCAGATTGTTGTACGCCCTGCTAACCAGCCAGCCTTGCACCGTCGATTAGTAGTACACTAAAACCGCATCCGTACGCCAGCCAGGAAATTACGCCCAGCTTGTGGATAGTAGGCGTTGTCGGCTAAGACTTTGCCTTCTGAAATGTACGCGTAGGTGTAGCCGTTCGACTCATAGAGTTCGTTCAGAACGTTGTTGAACAGCAGCGTAAACGCAATTTCCTTCGCGAATTTCGGCTTGATTGTATAAATCAATCGGATATCGTTCGTGAAATAGGAATTTAATTTCCGGCTTTCATTGGATGTATTATCCAGATACTGCTTGCCTACATATTTCGAGAGTAAGCCCAATTCCAGCCCTTTGGCAGGCGTGAACAATAGCTGCGATCCGGCAATAACATTGGGAGAAAACGAAATATCGGTCTGGCTATACTGGCGGCTATCCTGATTGCCGGTGTCGTAGTTATCCAGGTACTCCGTGAAATTCTTAACCTTATTTCGGCTAAACGTAGCGTTCACATTCCAGCGAAGCTGTCTCGCCAAGCGCGCGCCCACTTCAAACTCCAAACCAGCACGATAACTTACTGGGATATTCACCCGATTATAAGCGCCAACATCATTTAACTGCCCAGATAGTACTAACTGGTTCTTGTAGCTCATATAATAGCCATTGACCGAAAAGGCCAATCCCTCTGACTGAACTTTATAACCCGCTTCATAATCGATCAATTGTTCGGCTTTCGGGCGGCTTTCGGGCGTCGATTGGGTGTAATCGTCGCGGTTGGGTTCTCGATGACCGACGCCTACTGAAGCATAAACTGTACTATGATCGCTAATGGTGTATGTCAGTCCCGCTTTCGGATTGAAGAACGTTAAGTTGGCATTCTGCTGGACGTTCTGAAGTTGGCTATTAAAGCCCAGGAATGAGTACCCAACCGTTCGAACCTGTAGATCCAGAAAACCGCTCAATGGGTTGCTGAATTGGTAAAATGCCTTTGCATAAAAGTTGAAATCGGTTTTAATGGCATTGTCGTCGTAGTAATGGTCCCGGATATTGGTATTCCCGGCTACGCGCGCCCAAATGATTTCCCCAAAGTGGGCGCCCTGATACTGGTTCCAGCCTCCACCGAAATTGGCGGTCAGTTTGCCGAAACTGTTGTAATCGAGGGAGAAAACGGTGCCGTAGAAATCATTATCCAACCATTTCCGCCGAATAATATCCGTACTCTTTATCACCGAATCCCCGATGACTACATTGGGCAGATTATACTTGCTGAATGCATCATTCGGCTTTAGTTCTTCATAATAACCTTTGCCTTTGGTATAAAACAAAGACGCATTCAACCGCCAGCTTTTACTTAACCCGAACGAGCTAATTAACTGGTAGTTGTCCTGTTGATAATTGTCCGTCTGATTATCGTAGGTAAACGAGTTATACCGTCGGTTCGTCTTCAGAATATCTTCCGGCACGCCATTCCAGGCCTGATAAGTTTGCTCCGTGCCCGAAAAGATATTTAAACGCACAAAGCTTCTATCCGAGTAGTAGCCGCCTGACAGATAAAACGATTTCAGATTCGAAAAAGCGCGATCAATAAAACCATCGGAGTGAATGCCTGACAAGCGGGCGTCTACAGTAAAATGGTTATTTAATAAACCCGTACCAGCCAATACATTCGCTTTCCGCGTCCCGAACGATCCACCTGACAAATTCACTTCGGCATAGGGCTTCGTTTCGAGTTTATTCGTCTGAATGTTAACCGAGGCTCCAAACGCTCCGGCTCCATTGGTTGAGGTACCAACCCCACGTTGAATCTGAATACTGCTTACCGACGAAGCAAAGTCAGGCATATCCACAAAATAGGTCCCCTGCGATTCGGCGTCGTTATAGGGAATCCCATTAAGCGTAACATTTACCCGTGTGGCATCGGACCCACGGATACGAATACCTGTATACCCCACGCCTGCACCCGCATCCGACGTTGTAACAATCGACGGGGTAAAATTCAGTAGTTGAGGTATATCCTGTCCCAGATTCAGCTTGTCTAAATCCCGACGCGTTACATCTGTATACGCAATAGCCGATTTCTGATTGGCACGCGTGGCGCTAACCACCACTTCATCGACCGCCACTGCCGTTTTGACTAATTTGATAGCAAGGTTTGTTGTTAACGTTGGATCGACTGTTTGATTCTGAGGCTCATACCCCAATAAGGATATGCGTAAAGATAAAGGCCCCTGTTTTAAGCCAGTGAGCCGAAAAGCACCTGAAGCGTTTGTAAACGTGCCTTTGTAAGTACCATCAAGCGTAATGGCTGCGCCAGGTAATGTACCTCCATCGGCATCGCTGACAGTGCCAGAAATAGATAATTGAGCCCATGAAGGCAGTGCTGATAGCCACAGTAGAGCTACGAGAATTGTAAGATAGGTCGTACTTTTTTTCACGACTGAAAACAGTTACGATAGGCAAGGGGCCAAACCTACCTTTGGTTAGAGATAATTGTTTGGACACATTCACAGCTGCTAGCTGCGAATTCATTTCCCTTCGCGGCATTACCCGCGCAGGTTCAATGGGTATAATCTCAGCCCGTTGTGTTGGGGCACCCCTTATTAAGATTAGCGGGGCAAAGTTAATTTAATTTGCGAAACAAGAGGTAAAATCCGTCGTTTGTGTACTTAAAAGCTAGTGTTCGTACCATATTTATGTAGATATGAATGAGTTTGATTTAGTGGTTTTGCAGGAAGATGTTTCAGACGGACAGCTAAAAGCCGGTGATGTTGGCACGATTTTAACTGTGTATAATGGAGGAAAGGCGTTTGAGGTTGAATTTGTCACCTTAACGGGCGAGGCTGTAGCTATCGAAACCTTGTTAGCGCACCAAATTCGGGAGGTTCGGGCGTCGGAAATTATGGCCGTACGCGATATATCGCAATAAGAAGCTCAGAATTCGTAAACTTTTGAGACTTACGCTTTTCCGCAATTATAAATATTTCTAATTTTGCAGTCCAAATTGCAAAAGCATGAGCAAAAAGAATAGTGGCCTGGATTTTCTGGAAGATCCAGACGCATTAGAAGGAAAGTTAGAGGATGTTGGCGATTACTTCCAGCAAAACAAGAATATTGTACTCGGTATTCTCGGTGGTATTGTACTGCTGGTTGCTGGTTTTGTAGGATATCGTTTTTACATCGGTAGCCAGGATGAAACGGCGCAGGTCGAAATGTTTCCGTCGGTTTATCAACTCGAAGCAGACTCACTGAAAAAAGCCTTGAACGGCGATGGCAAATCTCCTGGTTTGCTATCAGTGGCTGATAATTATGGCTCTACACCAGGTGGTAACCTGGCTGAATTTTATGCGGGCGTTGGTTTGCTGAAAGAAGGCAAATACGACGATGCCATTGAGCATTTGAAAAGCTTCAGTTCTTCAGATCTGTTAGTGCAGGCGCGTGCTTATGCCTTGATAGGTGATGCTTATATGGAGAAGAAAAGCTTCGACGAAGCTGCCGACTATTATAGAAAGGCTGCTGATTATAAGTCGAACAAATACTTTACGCCTGGCTATCTTATGAAGCTAGCAGTTGCTTACGAGCAAGCTAAGCAGAACGATAAAGCTATCGAGACGTACAACGAGATTATTGAAAAATACGCTGAATCCGCTGAGGTTGGTAGTGCTAAGAAGTACAAATCCGTACTTGAGGCAACCGTCGGTGAGTCGTAAGCGTACTTGACTAAATCAATACTGCAAAGGACAAAGCCGACATCGGTTTTGTCCTTTTTTGTTGGACTTTTGTCATGCTGACGAAGGAAGCATCTTCGTCAATTGGGTTTAAAGATAATAACCTTTATTGCTTTTCGCGAAGATGCTTCCTTCGTCAGCATGACAAAAAAAATGGCATCTGACTTAAAAAACCTAAGCGTCTTTTCAACAGACGAACTTCCTGATATTAGCGCTCGACGGTTTGCTATTCTGGTTTCAGAGTGGAACACAGAGGTGACTGAAGCCTTATTCGAAGGCGCTTATCAAATCCTGATTCAGCACGGGGCAAAGGCCGAAAACATTATCCGAGGCAATGTGCCGGGTAGCTACGAGTTGAGTTTAGGCGCCCAATGGTTCGCGCAGCGCGATGATATTGATGCGGTAATTGCGCTTGGTTGTGTAATCCAGGGTGAAACCAAACATAACGATTACATAAACCACGCTGTGGCACAGGGCTTGACAAACGTGAGTCTGAAAACAAGCAAACCCGTCATTTTTGGCGTTTTAACCCCTAATGATCAGCAACAAGCGCTTGATCGGGCAGGTGGAAAGCACGGCAACAAAGGCGACGAAGCCGCTATCACGGCGATCAAAATGCTTGGATTACAACAACAGGTATATAGTAAGTTTTAAAAGAGTGAAAGAGTGAATGAGTGAAAGAGCGATTAGTACTGCCCTTTCCTATTCGCTCTTTCACTCATTCACTCTTTCACTCATTAAAAATGCACGTCTGGAAATTTGGCGGTACGTCGGTTGGGAAACCTGAGCGTATGCAGTCGATTCGCAATCTGATTACTGAAGACGATACACGTAAAATCGTCGTCCTGTCAGCTCTGTCTGGCTCTACCAATTCACTTTTGGCCATTGGCGAATCGCTTAAAGCAAATAACGATGCCGATGCAAACGCTAAGATTGATGCCCTCAAAGCGCATTATGACAGCTTTATCGACGAGTTGTATAAAACGACCGATGGTAAAGCGGCTGGGCAGAAAATCGTTGATAATGAATTTTCGTTTATCCGGTCGTTGGTAGGTATTAAACCCTTTACGCTGAAACAGGAGAAAGAATTAGTGGCTGAAGGCGAACTTCTGAGTACGCAGATTTTCCAGGCATTTCTTGTGGAGGAGGGTGTACCATCGACCTTGCTGCCTGCATTGGAATTCATGCGGATTGATGCCGACAACGAGCCAGAAATCCATTTTACGGAAGCGAAATTAGCAGAGATATTACCGTTGCACAGCGATAAGCAGATTATTGTTACGCAAGGGTTTATCTGCCGAAATCCACGTGGCGAAGTCGATAACCTCAAACGGGGTGGTTCCGATTACACCGCTTCGCTGATTGGTGGGGCTATGCGTGCCGAAGAAATTCAGATTTGGACCGATATCGATGGCATGCACAACAATGACCCTCGAATCGTAAAAAATACGTTCCCCGTTCGGGAGCTGACGTTCGACGAAGCAGCTGAATTAGCGTATTTCGGGGCTAAAATTCTGCACCCCTCTACCATTACACCGGCGCGGATGTTTGGTGTGCCCGTTCGTCTGAAAAACACGATGGACCCGAGTGCACCGGGGACGCTGATTGCCGACCGGACTTCTAGCCAAGTGTTTAAAGCCATTGCGGCTAAAGACGGCATCACGGCCTTGTACATTCACTCGACCCGTATGCTGAACGCCTATGGTTTCCTGCGTCGAATTTTCGAGATTTTCGAGAAGTACAAAACGCCGGTCGATATGATAACCACATCCGAAGTTTCGGTATCGGTTACGATCGATAATACGGAGCGGATTCAGGAAATTACGGATGAACTGAATACATTCTGCACACTCGAAGAGCCTGATTTCGACCAAACGATTATTTGTATCGTAGGTAATTTTAGCGCTGATAATGAGGGTGTTGCCGTTCGGGTTTTCAATGCCATGAGAAACATTCCGATTCGGATGATTTCCTATGGTGGTACAGAAAGTAACCTATCATTGCTTGTGCATGGTCGTTACAAAGCCGATGCATTGAACGCACTGAACGACGAACTTTTTGCTAACAAGTAGTTGGCTACTAACTATTGACTAAACTTATTGGCGCTTTCACTGGAAGCGCCAAGTTTCAAATACGACAATGCTTCAGCTTCAATTTATCCGCGAGAATAAAGAAACAACGTTAGCTGGCCTTCGCAAACGGAATTTTGCCAACGCCGAGACCGCCGTTGATCAGGTACTCACGCTCGACCAGAAACGACGCGATACCCAACGTGAACTGGATGATGTGTTAGCGCAATCCAACGCGAAAGCCGGTCAAATTGGCGCGTTGATGAAAGCTGGTGATAAAGCTGCTGCCGATGCTGCCAAAGCTGAAACGGCCGATTTAAAAGCGCGGTCAAAAGATCTTGGCGATGCACTCCGGCAAACTGAATCGGATTTGCAGGCGGTACTCGTAACCATTCCTAATATTCCGCATAGTAGTGTTCCTGAAGGCCGCACGCCTGAAGATAACGAAGTTGTGCTGGAACATGGTGAGAAACCGACGCTGCATGAAAAGGCGCAACCCCACTGGGAATTGATTAAGAAGTACGACATTATCGATTTCGAATTAGGCGTCAAGATCTCAGGAGCGGGTTTTCCAGTCTACAAGGGCAAAGGCGCACGGATTCAGCGGGCAATGATTAACTTCTTCCTGGACGAAGCCCTAAAAGCGGGCTACATGGAAGTACAACCGCCGATTGTCGTCAACGAAGACTCAGGTTTCGGAACGGGACAATTGCCAGACAAAGAAGGGCAGATGTACTACGTAACGGAAGATAAGTTATACCTGATTCCAACGGCCGAAGTGCCTATTACAAACATCTACCGCGATGTTATTCTACCGGAAAACCAACTACCCGTTAAAAACGTTGGTTATACCCCCTGTTTCCGTCGTGAAGCAGGCTCATGGGGTGCCCATGTTCGTGGCCTGAACCGGCTACACCAGTTCGACAAGGTTGAAATTGTTCGGATCGAGAAACCCGAGAACTCGTATACCGCTCTCGAAGAAATGAGCTTACATGTACAGGGCTTATTGCAAAAACTAGAACTTCCTTATCGGGTTCTACGGCTTTGCGGAGGGGATATGGGCTTCACATCGGCGCTTACGTACGATATGGAAGTGTGGTCGGCTGCTCAACAGCGCTGGCTGGAGGTTAGCTCAGTTTCTAATTTCGAAACCTACCAGGCAAATCGGCTTAAACTCCGTTCTAAGCTGGAGGGCAAGATGCAGTTGATGCATACCCTGAATGGTTCAGCGTTAGCGCTTCCACGTATTCTGGCATCGATTCTGGAGAATAATCAAACGCCAGAAGGTATCCGCATTCCGAAAGTGCTGGTGCCGTATTGCGGGTTTGAAACAATTGAGTAGTATCTCTGACTGTAATAAAACAAAAACGCTTTCTTATTTCTGTCATTCCGACGTCAGGAGGAATCTCAACGCCCCTCGTAAGTCAAGCTTGAGATTCCTCCTGACGTCGGAATGACAGAAAGCAACCCCATATTTCTTGATAAAGAAGCTCTTATACAGCATTGGTATAATTTCGTGCGATTAGGCCTTAACAGTCGCAGGAGTAATTACCGTAACCAGGATAATTCGGGGATAATTTGCCCGAAACACTCACAACACGATCAAGAGGTATGGTTTCGCCAGTAGCCAGTTCGAGCCAGTCAGCACCGTTCTCGTGGAGAAGTTGCTTAATCATGACATCGGCTTTGATAAACTCACTCAAATCGGTCAGGTACTCAAGACGCACGAATTTGCCGGGAATAATAGCGGCTCGGAAATCGGTTTCAGAAGGAATAAAGTCGGAGGCAATCAGGTTCGTTTCCATATTCTAACAACAATCCTAAAATGCGAAACGTGCCCCAATCCTAGATCGGAGCACGTTTCGTTTCTTTGTCATCCTGACGTATTAATAGCCAGCTGTTTCCAGTTGTTTCTGTAGCTCGCGCAGAATCGTTTCTTTCATCGCGATTTTGCGTTTCTGCGTATTGATTTTATTCAGAATCTGCTTGTCAGCATCATTGTTTGGGTCAAGCCCGTCAGCATCCTGCAAGGCAAACTGCAAGTCGTTCTTCTCGCGTTTAACGAGATATTCCATCTCCCGAATTTTCGTCCGAATCTGCTCCGATTGGCTTTTAAGCTCAAACGCAGGATATTTCCGAGTCAGGACACGGCCAAGATAGCTTAGCTCGAAAATTTTGTCGCAGGCTGCCCGGAAACGTTCGTTAACAACTTTGTCCTGTAATTTGAACGGCACCCGAATCTCTTTCCAGGCATTGAGTAGCACTTTTGCTCGCTCAGCAGCGGCAAAAATGTCGGATTGTTTGGACAGTTTCTCCACTTCATCGGCCATTTTCATTTGAGCCTCAATCCGTGGATCAATTTTGGGTACCAGTACAATGCCCTTCGCGTCGTTATACTTCGCATAGAACATGGTTGTGGCTTTCTTGAACTGCTTATACAGTTTTCCACTTTTCTTGATCGGCACTTCACCAACCGCCTTCCAGGCATTGTTCAGTCGCCGAACCTCTTGAAAGGCCGCATCCAGATCGCCCAATCGATTGGCACGGAAGGCTAATCGAATCAGCTCATCATACTTATCCAGGCGTTCCTGAATAACTTTGTTTTGCTCGTTGAAGAACTCCCGTCGGCGTTGAAAAAAGCCATCCAGTAGTTCCTGAAACCGTCCTTCTACTTCCTCCTCTACCGATTTGTCAACCGGGCCAGTTTTAATCCATTTCGTCTTGATCTCCTGAAGTTCATCAGCTGTTGTTCGCCAGTCAGTACTGTCGACAATGGCTTCGGCTTCAGCGATCAGAGCCCGCTTAATGTCATAATTCTTGCGTTGGTTGACCGTAATCAAATCGGCCAATAACTTTTCCTGCTCGTCCAGACGGTCGAGTAGGGGAGGGAAATCTCCTAATGCATCAAATCCAAGCAGTTTCTTGCGGAGTTGAACCAGCTTTGTCAGGTACGAGCCTTTGTTCTGTGCCTCGTCAATGTCTTTCTCTAACTGACTGACTTTGTTCTCTGCAATGATGAAGCGATTTTTAAAATAATCGAGCGCTTCCTGCTCGGTGCGTTTGACTTCGCCGATTTGGCGGTCTTCGTAATTCAGGTAGCCTTTCAAAAATACCTTTCCGTCTTTGACGTAACCGTATTCATCTACCAGTGAAGCGTTTTCCATTACTGTGCTTGGTTAAGGCTGCGCTGTGGGTTAATTTTGAGGATTATTGCCAACACAAATCTATCAGAAATTAATGAGTCAGGAAACCATAATTTTCTCTATGGCAGGCGTGAGTAAAAATATTCCGCCTAACCGACAAATCCTAAAGAACATCTACCTTTCCTTTTTTTATGGTGCAAAAATCGGTGTTTTAGGACTTAATGGTTCCGGTAAATCGACCTTATTGCGGATCATAGCAGGTATAGACAAAAATTATACCGGAGAAGTTGTTTTCTCGCCCGGTTATTCGGTTGGTATGCTGGAGCAGGAGCCAAAGTTTGAGGCTGGCAAAACTGTACGTGAGGTTGTGGAAGAGGGCGTACAGGAAGTTGTGAACCTTTTGAAGGAATTTGACGAGATTAATGAAGCCTTTGGTGACCCCGATGCCGACTTCGATAAACTTATTAATCGGCAAGGCGAGGTTCAGGAAAAACTGGACCATTATAACGCCTGGGAACTTGACCAGAAGCTCGAACGAGCCATGGACGCGCTCCGATGCCCACCGTCCGATGCCCTGATCGATAATCTGTCGGGAGGAGAAAAGCGCCGGGTGGCTCTCTGTCGCCTGCTGCTACAGCAACCAGACGTTTTACTACTTGATGAGCCAACGAACCATCTTGATGCCGAATCGGTGTTGTGGTTAGAAGAACACCTTCGTCAATATTCAGGAACCGTTATCGCTGTAACCCACGATCGGTATTTTCTGGATAACGTAGCGGGCTGGATTCTTGAACTTGATCGGGGCGAAGGCATTCCCTGGAAAGGCAATTATTCATCGTGGTTAGAGCAGAAACAAAATCGGCTAGCGAGAGAAGAAAAAACAGAGTCGAAACGTCAGAAAACCCTTCAACGTGAGTTGGAATGGGTGAAAATGGCTCCGAAAGCACGTCAGGCAAAGTCTAAAGCGCGTTTGGGGGCTTACGAAAAGCTGCTGAATGAAGATGCCAAGCAACGAGACGAAAAACTCGAAATTTTCATTCCGGCTGGTCCACGTTTAGGTGCTAAAGTGATTGAAGCCGAGGACGTATCCAAAGCATTTGGCGATCGGCTTTTGTTTGAACACCTGGGCTTCAGACTGCCACAGGGTGGTATTGTTGGTATCATCGGGCCAAACGGAGCAGGCAAAACAACGCTCTTTAAACTCATTACCGGCCGCGACAAACCCAATTCGGGCACATTTGATGTAGGCGAAACGGTAAAAGTGGCCTACGTTGATCAGGAACATGATGGCTTAGATCCGAACAAAACGGTCTATGAAACCATTTCTGGAGGCAATGACTGGATTATGATGGGTGGAAAGCAGTCAAACGCGCGCGCCTACGTAAGCCGATTTAATTTTGGCGGTGCCGATCAGGAAAAGAAAATCGGAACACTGTCGGGAGGTGAGCGTAACCGGGTTCATCTGGCCATGACGCTCAAGGAAGGCGCGAACCTGCTCTTGTTGGATGAGCCAACCAATGACCTGGATGTGAATACGTTGCGGGCGCTGGAAGAAGGTCTGGAAAATTTTGCAGGCTGTGCGGTAATCATCAGTCACGATCGTTGGTTCCTGGATCGTATTGCTACCCATATTCTGGCCTTTGAAGGTGATTCGCAGGTCTATTGGTTTGAGGGAAATTTCTCGGAATACGAAGAAAATCGACGTAAGCGACTAGGCACGGAAGCCACGCCAACCCGGATCAAGTATAAAAAATTAGGCTGATTTAAGAAGCGGATTAAAAATAAACGGGCGCCACATTTCCCTTGAAACGTGGCGCCCGTTTATTTTTAATCCGCTTCAGCAGATAGATGGCTGGCGGTTAGTGCTTTACTAATTTCTTAAGGAGCCAATAGATTCACGAAAGATCATGCTTTAAGAGATAGTCTGCCTTGTGTTTTAGATACATGGGGTTCGCCTTTTCTTCACCCTTTAACAAAAAACAATCGATGAAACCGTCAAGACGTAATTTCTTACAATCGCTGGGCGTTGGCGTGGCCAGTTTGGGGGTTAGTAAACAAGCTTCTGCTACAGCATTACCTGCACCTAAAAAGCCAGCAGGCGACGATCAGGTTCTGTTTGTGGGCGACACGATTGCTATTGCCAATACAGAACACGGAAAAGTTAGGGGATTTATTCTTCGGGGTATTCATCAATTTTTAGGGGTGCCTTATGGAGCTGATACCTCGGGTAAGAATCGGTTTATGCCTCCACAAAAGCCCGCGCCCTGGACTGATATTCGGCCTACTCTCTGGTGGGGAAACTCAGCTCCTCAAATTATGGAAAAACGATACGCCAATGTTTACGCGTCCTTCGTTGACCACTGGAATTACGATGATGTTTCGGAAGACTGCCTGAAACTAAATGTATGGACACCAGCTCTGGACTCGCAAAAACGGCCAGTGGTTGTCTGGCTGCACGGCGGGGGCTTCGTTAATGGAAATGCGGTTGAACAAGATGGATATCAGGGTGAAAACCTGTCTCGTCTGGGCAATATCGTTTTTTGCTCCATCAATCACCGACTTGGCTCGCTGGGATATACCGATCTGAAAGCTGCCGGAGGACATGCCGCATCTGGTAACGTGGGCAATCTGGATATGGTGGCCGCTTTGGAGTGGGTCAAAAACAATATTGCCAATTTTGGTGGAGACCCTGCCAACGTAACCATTATTGGGCAGTCGGGTGGCGGAGCTAAAGTGACAACCTTAATGAATATGCCATCCGCTAAAGGACTGTTTCACAAGGCTGTTGCGTTAAGTGGTAGCTCGCTATCTGGCGTCAATAAAGAATATGCCGAAAAATTAGGCGTGAAGGTGATGGAGGAAGCTGGCCTGAAGCCGGGCGAAATCGATAAACTTCAGCAGATTCCGTGGCGCCAATACATTGATATTGCCAACCGGGCTGTTGAGAAAATGGCCGATGAAGCCAAGCGAATGAATATCCAGCGGGGGGGCTATTCGCCCGTTGGTGATGGTACCTACTTGGCCGAAGGGGCTTTTTTCAATAACCCCAATCAATTCTCGGCTGATATTCCGCTGATTCTCTGTTCCACATTTCATGAGCAAAATCCTGACCGGACAGACGCTAGCCTGGAAGGTATTTCGTTGGCCGAAGTGAAAGAGAAAATAAAATCCCGCTTTGGCGATAAATCCGGCGAAATCGTAGATGCTTACGCCAAGAATTTCCCGAAGGCTCGCCCCATTGAGATTTGGGCATTGATTGTTTCAAATCGGAAGAATGTCGTTGCTACTGCCGATGCTAAAGCCGCTCAGCAAAAAGCGCCTGTCTACGTGGCCTGGTTTGGCTGGCAACCCCCTCTATTTGATGGTCGGATGCGGGCTTTCCACTGCGATGATATTTGTTTCTGGTTTTATAACACCGATTTGATGCTTACCCATACGGGAGGTGGTAAGCGACCACGGGCCTTATCTGATAAGATGGCGCATTCGTTCCTTAACTTTATCAAAACCGGCAATCCCAATGGAGGAGGCTTACCTAACTGGAAGCCGTACACGACCCAACACGGTGAAACCATGATTCTGGATGATGTTCCCGCTTTGGCGAATGATCCCGATCGCGAAGCACGGAAAACGCTGGCTTAAGAAAGAATTGTCTGGTTATAAATCCAAACGGTCCCATACGGTCAATTGACTATATGGGACCGTTCGCTTGTAGGGGAACTTGGCAATGGATGGCTGTTCTGATACTTAACTATCATCCGTTAGCCAGGTCAACGCGTTTTCTAAACACATAGCCCCATGCTCAGCGTCGTCAGCCATATCGGCTAGTTCGGTTAACAGCAATACGCCGGTTAAGATGTGAACACGATTGCGATCGATCGGACGTCCTGTTATCTGTTCATAGTAGCCAATAACAGCCGTAGTAAGCTCCTTTGAAATAAAGCTGGTATAAATAAATTCCTCGTGTAATTCGCCAAAACCAGCATCGCCAAAGTCATAAATTCCAATTAGTTGTTGAGCAGAATAGTCAAAAGCCATATTCCAGCCGTGACCATCGAAAAATCCATATATAGAGAGATCAGGCGGAAGTTGCGTCCAGGCTTTGAGCGTTTGTTGGGCCTTAAGGATAAGGTTTTTGGGTAAGTATGGTTGAATACCAGCCAGAATAATGTCAGGACTTGGCCATTGGTCAATTGGTAGAGCACCGGCAGTTCGTAGCAAGTTTGGCTCAATTGCGTGTAGCTGCGCATAAAAGCGGGTTATGTCTGCCGCTAAGCTCATTTTAGCCGCCTTTCCCAGTAATTCATACTGCGCCTTCGTGATGGGCTCCCCTTTGAGCTTTGTGTGTTTCGAAAATGCTACAGGCTTTTCAAAAAACTCAAGATCGGGGACTTTTATGGTAACTCTTGGTCGAATCACGGTGAGCATTGTAGCTTCTCTACGTAGTACTTCAACTGCCTCCGGATCACGGGGGAATTTAAAAATCAACCGATCATCTACATCAACGGCAACAGAATCCCATCCGGTAGTTAGTAGTGTAAACGTAGCGTCGGCAAGATCAGGAAAACAGGCTAGGATTGTGTTTTTTAACTGGTCGAGCATGATTGGCTTTGAAGCAGAAACGAAAGAAGGATCTAAATTAAAGCTATTCGATTTGACTTCATGCAAAAAACGGCGCAAAATGAAAAAGCCGTTACGAATTCGTAACGGCTTTACTTAAGTAGCGGGAGCCAGACTCGAACCTAGTTAATTTCCGTATAACTCATAGTTGGGGTTCTTCTTCCTAATGGGCGGAAATTTACGGTTTCAAACGAAGTTTATAGTTCTAGCTAATGGTTACTATCTCAAATTGGGGAGCATTTTGTGAGACGTTCAAACTGAATATTGTAAGCTTAAGCTTTTCGTTCTTTAGCTTACACCCCTCCCTAGTAGTTGCAAAAGTCTCAAATAGGTTTGATAAGCATCGACTAGTTGCATTCACCCTTCGAATAGCTCGTAATTCCATGAGCTAGTGCTTCGCATTCGTTCCCGTACGTTTTCCCATTACACCCACATACGGGTGCATAATTGGCTAAACAACCATAATTCCCTGTAGGCTTTTCGACGCAGGGCGGGTCAACTTTTGGGTGACAGCTTAAACAAGTAAAGAACAGAATTAGGGTTGCAACCGTAGGCATGGTGATATAGGAGTTTTATGTATGAATACTTATGTTATAATTCGTAGGCATATCGATGTGAAAGATCACTTTAGTCGTTATTTAATGCAAAACATTAAATAATATTTGTTTTACATTAAATAAGCCATACTTTTATGGCTCTTAAACCAATTCATTATGAAACTTATCAATATATTTTTCTGGACAGTTGCTGGCTTAATTGGTCTGCAATGCCTATTCTTTATCTATAGAGGGCTAACAATTATCAGTCAGTATAGCGGAGTACTCAAATGGATGTGGGTTTTCAAAATAGCCACTTATTTAGGCATTGTGGCTATGGGAATACTTGTATTCAATATGAAGAAAACGCTAGGTGATAAGGGATTTTTTGACCCTAAGAATATCCAACAATTACGCTCTTTCGGGTTCCTTAGCTTGGTTGTTGCCATTTTTAATTCAATGGCTAACGCAGGTATGAACACCTGGCACTACTACCAAAAGGAAATCAGCCTTCAAGAGGCCAAAGGAAAACTGTTGTTTTATCTAGCTGAGCATGTATTTGATCATTCACTAATCGTCTATGTTCTGGTATTGTCGGTGTTGTTGCTTACCTACTTCACCCAAAAAGCAATTGAGGTCAAAACTGAAAATGAAGCCTTTATCTAACCGTGGGGATTATAGTAAATTTAGATGTCGTAATGGCCAAACGAAAGATGTCGCTTAATGAGCTATCGAATCAGGTTGGCATATCGAATGTGAACTTATCCGTTCTGAAGACGGGTAAAGCAAAGGGTGTACGTTTCGATACCTTGGCCGCTATATGCCGAGCTTTACAATGTCAACCGGGTGATATTCTAGAATACATTGACACCGAAATCGGTCAAGAAGAAGCGGTTGAATCAGACAGCCAGTAAAGTGGCTGTCAATATTTGAAGTTTCTTGATCTGTAGATATAGTCAGCCGTATCAGAAAACGCCCGAATTATAAATACTCAAATCGCTCTTTGTCTCAGTTAGGAGGATTTTGTGGGACGTAGTTAGAAGAGGTGTAAAGCAGGAATCTCGCTGGCTGTCGGACGCAAGCTGACCTTTATTAGCAATTGTGTCCACCCAACGCCAACAGGGGTTGATGGATGAGCACACAAGATAACTGAACACCACCAAGTTCCAACCTTTACCCCCCTGTTTGGTTGGGCTGCCAGCCCTCCCACGGGACGTGCGTCCTGTCACAGGGAAGCTACCTCACGTAGAGTAAAATTCAGAATTACCCTAATCGCCTTCTAGAATTAGGATTCCCTCAGATGCATCAACAGGCAACTTGGCTTGAACGGCTTCCAATTGAACTGCGTCAAAGTTAGTTTGATGAGCTAAAGTAATGAGCTGTTCCCATTGAGACGCATACAGTCTTGAATGACCGTACAAATCAACGTGTATGCCAGCTTGACGCTCATACTGAAAAATTAGCTTGTCAAAGACATCATCAACCTCGATTTGCCCAATCCGGGTTTTGCTTCTGCCTTCCTGCCAATAAATATCTAAAGCCATTAACACTATTCTATTAAAGTTTTCTGTTCAGGCGATTGCCTTGTCACACGCGAGTTGGCAAACCCACTTTTTGCTTGGCTAACTGGAGCGTCTCTCGTGTCGACCGGAGCGGCCCAACGAGCCAAACAGCGCACCTGTCGAGATGTACTGTCTGTCACACGAATGACCGCATAGACGCTTTTCAGCTTGTGGCGATGCACCCAACACCCGCGAGGGCTGATGGTGAGCGAGTCACTTAACTGAACGCGAACGACCTCAACCTTTACACCCTCGTTTGGTTGGGCTGCAAACTCTCCTTCGGGACGTGCTTCCTGTCGCAAGACAGCCGCCCACTGAACGTTACTTTAGCTCAAGCCCATTTTCAATTAACAGTTGCCGCAACTCTGCATTGTCTATCCATCCTTCACTTTCACGCATCGCGATCAGAAGATATTTTTTGGCTTCAGCTAAAGAATAAGCTTCTCCGCGCACATAGGCATATTTCCAAGGACGCTTGTCGGCTGGTATTAGGTATTCAAAATAATATTCCTTTGTACCAATGTTACTAATTACGACCAAGCTATCAGCGGCTGAATCATCTTTGGTTTGCAGGATTAGTCTAGCGTGTGAAGTCAATCCCCAAATCAAAGTCTCCTTAAAGGTATCATTGATCAAATCAACAAACGCTAACATTGCCTTTCCAACATCAACGTATGCATTTGCACTTGTTTCAGAGAGTTCAATATAAAACTCTTCTAGAGTACACCTTTTCTGCTCTGAACACCGCTTAATTGGCATATCAATGATTTGTCGTTGATAAATTGCTCATTCTCCAAATTCCGTTGTCGACCGAAACCCAACTAATGAGCCTTGAAGTGGTCCAATGAGGGCGTTTCCTTTGTCGCAGGAGACCTAGAAATGGAACTCAAATAGCCTGCCTGTCGGGACGTGCTCACTGTCGCCCGAAAGCTAGCACTCACGCTTTTACTTTTGGCAGGATCACCCAACGCCAACAGGGGCTGATGGATGAGCAAGCTACCTCACTGAACAGAGACAACCT